>CAVBPN010000278.1:0-4226 GCA_963597235.1 bacterium | reverse complement strand
TCAATTTCCTTAATAAGCTCCTCAAAAGACACCTCTCCAGTCGTTACCTTGATGTCAGCAAACTTCTGATATACAGGATCTCTCTGCTTCAAAAGTTTCTTAATCTTGTCATCCCTGTCCTCTCCATCCAGCATTGGATCCTTCTTGGATCCCTCCAGACGTTTCTTAAGTGTTGCCAGTGAACCCTTCAGATAAATGATCGTACCAAGTTCTTTCAGGTACTTTTCATTCTGCTCCTGTAACGGAAGCCCCGCCCCAAGAGAAATCACCTTGCGTTCCGGATCCTGAATCAACTGTTTCAGTGCCAGAGTCTCCAGCGCACGATAATACGCTTCCCCGAATCTTTCAAAAATTTCTCTCGCAGAAAGATTCATTCTCTTTGTAATAATTTTCTCCAGATCAACAAAAGGTAATCCCAAATCTTTGGAAAGCTGTTTTCCAACTCTCGTTTTTCCTGAACCCATAAACCCAATGATCACCACGTGGTTCATGAAATCCCCTCCTCCTTTTTGTAAAAATATAGTACTATTTTTTCCAGATAACGTTTAAGCACAATCTGGATTTCTTCTTTTGGATGGATCGGCTTTACAAGAATATTGCGAATACCACTTCGCTTTGCCCCATAAACATCTGTAAAAAGCTGATCTCCTATAAAAATGGTATTTCCTGTGTCTGTTCCAAGAAGTTCCATTGCTTGCTTATAATTACGTACAGAGGGCTTGTGTGCATTTTCAATAAACTGTGCACCAATCGCATCTGCAAACGAAGAAACTCGTTCAATCTGATTATTTGACAGCAGACAATACCCGAATCCAAGTTCCTTCAAATGCTTAAAAAGTGCGATTGCTCGCTCATCTGCCGGTGCCCCGTGAGGCACAAGTGTATTGTCAATATCATAGATCAGACCGCGGTACCCTTCGCGGTAAAGGCGGTCATAATCTATTGTGTATGCAGAATCCAGATATTCATCCGGAAAAAAACATCGAAACATCATTTTCTCCTGTTTATCTCTCACTGAGAGGAATATATTCTGCCTCAGGCAGAACGCTCTTATATGCCGGACGAATGATCTTATCTGTATTGATCAGCTCTTCCATACGATGTGCACTCCATCCTACGATACGTGCCACCGCAAACATCGGTGTATAAAGTTCCAGCGGAAGATCCAGCATACTGTAAACAAATCCACTGTAAAAGTCAACGTTCGCACTGACACCTTTGTAAATGCGTCGTTCTTCCGCAATAACCTCCGGAGCCATCCATTCGACCATGGAATACAGACGATAATCTTTCATTCGTCCCTTTTCTTTTGCAAGACTCTCAACAAAGCTTTTGAGGACCTCTGCTCTTGGGTCGGAAACGGAATAGATCGCATGTCCCATGCCATAAATCAGGCCTCTTCTGTCAAATGCTTCTTTATGAAGGAGTCGTTTCAGATATGTACGAACCTCATCCTCATCTTCCCAGTTATGCACCTCTTTTTTCATATCCTGGAACATCTGAATGACCTTGATGTTCGCACCGCCATGTTTCGGTCCTTTCAGAGATCCAAGTGCCGCAGCGATTGCAGAATATGTATCGGTTCCGGAAGAAGAAACCACATGCGTTGTAAAAGTAGAGTTATTACCGCCGCCATGCTCCATATGAAGAATCAGTGCAAGATCCAGAATTTTAGCTTCCAGATCTGTATATTTTTTATCCGGCCTCAGCATTCGCAGAATATTTTCTGCTGTAGAAAGTTCTTTTTTCGGATTATGAATATAAAGGCTCTTGCCTTTCACATAGTGGTTATAAGCCTGATATCCATATACAGACAACAACGGAAACTCACTGATCAGGTTCAGGCACTGTCTCAGTACATTTGGGAGCGAAATATCATCCGGATTATTATCATATGAATATAAAGTAAGCACGCTTCTGGAAAGTGCATTCATAATGTCACGTCCCGGAGCTTTCATAATAACGTCACGGACAAAATTCCGCGGCAGCGAACGCTGATCAGCCAGCAGAAGCTTGAAGTTCTCAAGTTCCTCAGTATTTGGAAGTTTACCGAACAAAAGAAGATACGTCGTCTCCTCGAATCCGAAGCGATTATCTTTGACAAAACCAGCTGTCAGGTCTTTGATATTATATCCACGGTAATACAGACTTCCCGCACATGGAATTTCTTTACCATCGACTACTTTGACCGCCTGTACATTGGATATCTGGGTCAGTCCGGCAAGAACACCCTTACCATTTATATCTCGAAGACCTCTTTTTACATCGTACTTTCCATAAAGTGACACATCCATGCTGGAATGATCCACGCACTCTTGTGTCAGATTTTCAATTTCCGGTGTTACTTTTGTATTAAATCCCGCCATGCATAATACTCCTTTCAATTTCGACTGTTACTTCTTTTTCCCGCAGACCCTCCTCATAAAATTCA
Organism: bacterium; assembly: GCA_963597235.1. Lineage (GTDB taxonomy): Bacteria > Bacillota > Clostridia > Lachnospirales > Lachnospiraceae > Blautia_A. Next base: position 1,795 of record CAVBPN010000278.1, on the reverse strand, counting down.
ATAAATTTCTGACATTACATCAATTATACCATTCCTTTTCTGTCCAGTCCAGCTATGAAATGTTACTGTTCATTCCATTCAAAGCAGCTATAGTACTTATCTTCCCTGACGATAAGTACTTAAGAATTCTCTGAGTTTTTCCATAGATTTCTCAAGCTGTCTTGTATTTGGAAGATAAACAATTCTGAAATGATCCGGTTCCATCCAGTTAAAGCCTTTACCCGGAACGATCAGTACCTGTTTCTCATGCAGGAAATCCAGCGCAAACTGCTCATCATTTATAATATTGAACTTCTCTGTATCGATCTTCGGGAAGATATAGAATGCTGCATGTGGTTTCACTACAGAAATTCCCGGAATATCTTTCAGCGCATTATAAATGCATTCTCTCTGCTCATAAACTCTTCCGCCTGGTTTAATGTATTCTGTTACACTCTGATAGCCGCCAAGTGCTGTCTGCACAATTGACTGTGCCGGTACATTCGAGCAGAGTCTCATGGAGGACAGCATCTTGATTCCTTCTATATAACCCTTTGCTCTGTCCTTTGCACCGCTTAAGATCATCCATCCGATACGGAAACCGGCGATCATATGGGATTTTGACAGGCCGGAAAATGTTACACAGAACACATCCGGTGCCAGTGATGCGATGGATGTATGTTCATATCCGTCCATAACAAGCCGATCATAGATTTCATCAGAAAAAATGATCAGTTCCTTTTCTCTTGCGATCTGAACAATCTGCTCAAGTACTTCTTTCGGATATACAGCCCCTGTCGGATTGTTTGGATTAATGATAACGATAGCCTTCGTCTTATCAGTGATTTTGCTTCTGATATCATCGATATCCGGATACCAGTCTGACTGCTCATCACAGATATAATGAACAACCTTTCCACCCGAAAGTGTTGCTGTTGCTGTCCAGAGCGGATAGTCCGGTGCCGGAATCAGAATCTCGTCTCCATTATCCAGAAGTGCCTGCATACAAAGATTGATCAGTTCACTTACTCCGTTACCTGTATAAATATCATTCATGGAAACATTTGGAATGTTCCTGAGCTGTGCATACTGCATAATTGCCTTACGTGCAGAAAAAATGCCCTTGGAATCAGAATATCCCTGAGATGTACGAATATTGCTGAGCATGTCCAGGATGACTTCCTGCGGTGCCGAAAATCCGAACGGATAAGGATTTCCAATATTAAGCTTCAGGATTTCCTTACCTTCTTCTTCCATTCTGGCCGCCTCATCAACCACCGGTCCTCTCACATCATACAGTACATTATCGAGTTTTGTTGATTTGTCAAATGTTCTCATTTTTTCACTCCTCTCCGTGGGTTTTTTATTCGTATTATAATATAATCTCACACTCAGACCATTTTCGCAAGGTAAAATTCTCCACATCGCATATCACAAAATCACACAGATGTAGTTCAATAATTTTTTGGCATGGCTTAATAATTTTTTCAAAAAAATTTTATGATACTCTTTTCAACTTTACCCCTTTCGTGTATAATAATCCCTGGACAAATGTCTTACACAGATGGACATGATTTAGTATAACGAATGAGGAGGAAATCAACATGTCTTACACAGAAGAAGTTTATGAAAGAGTCGTTGCACAGAATCCTGGTGAGCCGGAATTTCATCAGGCTGTAAAAGAGGTACTGGATTCTCTCAAAATTGTTATCGACCGTAACGAGGAAAAATACCGCAGTCTTTCCATTCTGGAACGTCTCGTAGAGCCAGAAAGAATTATTTCTTTCCGTGTTCCGTGGATAGATGACAATGGTAC
>CAVBPN010000277.1:16195-17129 GCA_963597235.1 bacterium | reverse complement strand
GGCGTTGTATTGGATGAAAGTTCACTTCCGGAGACGGATCTGACATTTAATGACCAGGAAGTTCCGTTTAAGATCATTGCCGGAAAAGGCTGCAGGGAAAAAGATGGAAAGCTGATCGTCACAAAAGAAAATGCACAGGCAAGACTGGTGTTTGATGGTCTGGATGAAGGTGAAACTTATCTGATCACAGAGGGAGTGAATTATGAGGCGCTTTCTCCGAGAGATATGATCAGTAATAAAAAATGGAAGAGTATGTCGCTGTACGAGCAGAACCAGGTCTGGCATGAGAATAGCAGTTGGCGGTACTGGAAGGAAAGCCAGAAAGCTTATATTGATGTGACCGGAAAATTCTTAAATAAAACGATCAGTATTTATACAGATAAATATAATGCATACAGTGGAAAACATAATTTCCTCTGCAATGCAGGATACAGCCGGATGGGAAAAAAATCGCTTACACTGACCTTTCAGAATACAGGAGTGTATTCTTATGATGATCTGAAAGTAGTCTGCCAGCCTGTAACAAAGGTGGATGAACAGGTGAAGAAATTAGGAGAGGAATCTCTGCAGGATGTAAAAATAGAGAATCATGAACTGACTGGAAAAATCTCTGTATCAAAACCGAAAGCACTTGTGATCGCACTTCCATACAGTACAGGTTTTACTGCCTATGTGGATGGAAAGAAAACGGATCTTAAACAGGCAAATACCATGTATATGGCATTGAATCTTACAGAGGGAGAACATGAGATTCGGATTATCTATCATACACCGTATCTGTATACGGGGCTCTGCTTGACTTGTGTGGGGCTGTTGTGCTACATTTGTGTGGTGTTAATTTACAAAAAGAAAAGAGGAAACAAAAAAGGATGAGTAAATTATCAGTCGTACTTCCGGCTTATAATGAAGAACTGATGGTGGGAAAAACCTGTCG
>CAVBPN010000277.1:0-16185 GCA_963597235.1 bacterium | reverse complement strand
GATAATACATGGAACGAGATATTAAAAGCAGGAGAAAAAGATCCAAATATCCTTGGAGTTCATTTTTCGCGTAATTTTGGTAAAGAGGCAGCTGTTTTTGCGGGGCTTGCGCAGGCGGGCGGAGATGTAGTTGCGGTCATGGACTGCGATCTTCAGCATCCGGCGGAAACACTGGTTGAAATGTATCGGAAGTGGGAGGAAGGTTACGAAGTCATTGAAGGCATAAAGAAAAGCCGTGGTCAGGAAAGTTTTCTGCATAAAGAAAGTGCCGGATTCTTTTATGGAATCATGTCTAAGGCAACGAAGGTAGATATGCAGAATGCTTCTGATTTCAAGATGATGGATCGAAAGGTTGTAAACAGTATTCTTTCACTTCCGGAGCGAAATATGTTTTTCCGTGCAACTTCTTCCTGGGTAGGATTTAAAACAACTTACGTGGAATTTGAAGTACATGAGCGAGAAGCCGGAGAGTCTAAATGGTCTACATGGTCACTGATCAAGTATGCGTTTACGAATATCGTGGCATTTACAACGGCGCCGCTGCAGTTTGTAACGGTTGGCGGTTTACTATGTTTTGGATGTTCGCTGATCATGATTATTTATTCGCTGATTCAGTATTTCAGAGGTCGTGCAGTAGAAGGGTATACAACGACAATTCTGCTGTTGCTTCTGATCGGCAGTGCGATCATGATGAGTCTTGGTGTGATTGGATATTATCTTGCGAAGATTTATGAAGAAGTGAAACGGCGTCCAAGATATATCGTATCACAGATTGTGCGTGGGAACAAAGATGTCACAGATAATATCAGACATGATGCATAAGATACAGGAGAATTAAAATGAAAAAGTTAAAAGAACTGATTGCATTCTGTTATGGAAATGATGTGGTCAGATACATATTTTTTGGCGGATGCACCACTCTGGTGAATCTGGTATGCTTTTTTGTACTGCGAAAATGCAATATAGAACTGAATATTGCAAATGTGATCTCAATCATTGTTGCAATTATTTTTGCATATGTTGTAAATTCAAAATATGTGTTTCAGGATAAGTGCGAAACACTGGCAGATCATATTCGACCGTTCTGTAAGTTTATCAGTGCCCGTCTGCTGACTATGGTGATCGAAGTTGGCGGAGTGTGGCTGCTTGTTGAAAAAATGGGAATGGGTGATATGGTTGGAAAGTTCTGTACACAGTTTATCGTGCTGGCACTGAACTATATTTTTAGTAAGTTTTTTGTATTTACTACAGGAAAATAATACACAGATAAAATCTGGAGGATAAGAAAATGACACTGGAAGAAACACTGGCTCAGATAAAGCCTTTGAATAAAAATGCAATGGATACGGCAGAAAACCGCTGGAACAGCATTGCAAAACCGCTGCATTCGCTTGGAAAAATGGAAAAACTGGTCATTCAGATCGCGGGAATTACAGGAAACCCGGATATGGCAGTCAAAAAGCGTGCACTGGTTCCGATGTGTGCGGATAATGGTGTTGTAGAAGAAGGGGTAACGCAGACTGGGCAGGAGGTTACCGCAATCGTAGCTGAAAATTTTCTGGCAGGAGATACCTCGGCATGTGTTATGAGCCGCCAGTGTGGAACAAAAGTTATTCCGGTTGATGTCGGAATGGTTGTCGATACAAAAGTTCCGACAGATCTGAAAGTGGCATATGGTACTGCAAATATGACAAAAGGACCGGCAATGACCAGAGAACAGGCGGTACAGGCACTGGAAGCCGGAATTGAAATGGTGCGTCGCCTGAAAGAAGAAGGATATGGTCTTCTTGCAACCGGAGAGATGGGAATCGGAAATACTACTACGAGCAGTGCGGTTGCTTCAGTACTGTTGGATCGTCCGGTAGAAGAGATGACTGGAAGAGGCGCTGGTTTATCAGGGGATGGTCTGAACAGAAAAATCAATGCGATCAAAAAAGCAATCGAGATAAACAAGCCGGATCCGGACGATGCGATCGATGTTCTGGCAAAAGTCGGAGGCTTTGATATCGCAGGAATGGCGGGAATGTTTCTCGGCGGAGCAGCACTTGGTGTGCCGGTTGTGATCGATGGATTTATTTCCTGTGTTGCTGCCCTGATCGCGCAGAGAATCTGCCCGATGGCTGGTGAATATATGATTGCATCGCATGTATCAAAAGAGCCGGCTGCACATCTGATTCTGGAGGCACTTGGAAAAGAAGCAGTCATTCACGGTGAAATGTGCCTGGGAGAGGGAAGTGGAGCTGTTGCACTGTTTCCGTTTTTGGATATGGGAATTGCTGTGTATGAGTCTATGAGCACTTTTGATGATATTCATGTGGATCAGTATGAAGAACTGGTGTAAAGAAGAAAGATGATAAGAGCACTATAAAGGAGCTTGTATAAAGATGATGATTCTTGTTACAGGAGGAAGCGGAAGTGGAAAATCTGCTTTTGCGGAGGATTGTGTAGTTTCTTTTGGAAAAGCAGACAGGATTTATATAGCGACAATGTATCCTTTTGATGAAGAAAGCAGGAAACGTGTGCAGCGTCACCGGAAGATGCGTCAGGGAAAAGGGTTTGAAACGATTGAATGTTACACAGGCCTTGATAAGGTTAAAGTTCCGGAGAACTGTACAGTACTTTTGGAGTGCATGTCGAATCTTACTGCAAATGAAATGTTTCAGGAAGACGGGGCGCATGAAAATACAGTGGAAGCTGTGCTGAATGGTGTAAGGAATCTGAGAGAACAGGCAGAAAATCTGGTGATTGTAACGAATGAGATCTTTTCTGAGGCAGCTGCTTATCAGGGAGAGACAGAAACTTATCAGGAGTATCTTGGAAAAATAAATCAGAAGATTGGTGCTCTGGCAGATAAAGTTGTAGAAGTTGTTTATGGAATACCGGTGTATCATAAGACGGGGGGAAGTGTGTGATGAAAAGTCTGTGGAACAGTTTTAAGATTGCATTTGCCATGTTTTCAAAGATTCCGATGCCGCAGGCGGACTGGTCAGAAGAAAATATGCGCTATATGCTCTGCTTCTTTCCTTTAGTCGGTGCTGCGATTGGAATTGTTACGTTGATCGCAGAGTGGATCTGCCGGTATTTTGGAATGTGTAATAGTTTTAGTGCTGTGGTACTGGTACTGGTACCGGTGATCGTAACAGGAGGGATTCACGTAGACGGCCTTCTGGATACATCAGATGCACTGAGTTCGTGGCGGGACCGCGAGAAGCGTTTGGAGATCCTGAAGGATTCCCATGCTGGAGCGTTTGCAGTCATTACAGCGTGTGTGTATTTTCTTGCCATGTATGGCGGTATGAGCCAGATCGTGGAACAGGAGAACCGTGAGATGCTGTATATTCTGGCAGCCGGATATATGGTTTCAAGATGTCTGTCCGGAATCGGAGTAATCACACTTCCTAAGGCAAATGCGAGTGGTACTGTGGCTGAATTTTCACGTAAAGCACAGGATACGAGAGTGCGAAATACACTGGTCATTTATCTTGTGCTGTTGACTGTCTTTATGGTCTGGATTCAGCCGGTATGGGGAATTGCGGTGATCGTAACGGCTCTGTTTGTATTCTGGTTCTATAGATGCAAAGCTATGAAATATTTTGGCGGAACGACAGGTGACCTGTCAGGATATTTTCTGTGCCTCTGCGAGGTGTGGATCATTCTGGTACTGGCAGTGGTTACAGTGATTTATAAAGTTTGATGAGGAAAGATATGAAAATGATCATAGGAGGCGCTTTTCAGGGAAAAGCTGTCCTGGCTGAAAAAAGGTATCCGGGACTTAACTGGGTAAACGGTGAAGAAGCAGACTGGGAAGCTTTGAAAAGTGCAGAGGGAATTCTAAATTTTCATGCATTTATCCGAAAAGAAATGCAGAAAGAAAAGGATGTCAGTGAAGTGGCAGAACAGCTGATCAGATGTAATCCGGATGTGATTCTTGTGTCAGATGAGGTTGGATATGGAGTTGTTCCGATCGATGCGTTTGACCGTGCATACAGAGAAGCGGTAGGCAGGATCTGTACAAAACTTGCTGCATACAGCAGTGAAGTTACAAGAGTAGTCTGTGGGATTGGGATGGTGATCAAACATGCTTAAAATCTGGCTGATTCGTCATGGGATGACTGAAGGAAACCGACATCAGCGTTATATCGGAGTAACAGATGAACCGCTGTGCCCGGAAGGAATCGAACGGCTGAAAAATATTACATATCCGAAGCTTCAGACAATTTTTGTAAGTCCGCTTCACCGTTGTCAGGAGACGGCAGAAATCCTTTTTCCGGGACAGAAAGTCCGTATCATCGACCAGCTTGCGGAATGTGATTTTGGTGATTTTGAGAACAAAAATTACAAAGAGTTGTCTGATGACCCGAGATATCAGGAATGGATCGACAGTAATGGAATCATGGCATTTCCGGGAGGCGAGAGTAAAGAAGAATGTGCGGTACGGAATCTGGAGGGATTCCATAGAGCAGTGACGGCCTGTATCCGGGAAAATGTTTCAGAGGCGGCACTGGTCGTTCACGGTGGTACGATCATGAATATCATGGAGGCGTATGCCCTTCCGAAAAAAGAATTTTATGAATGGTATGTTGGCAATGGCTGTGGTTATCTGGTGGAACTGGATCCGGTTCTCTGGAAAAAAGACCGGAGAGAATTGCAGGTGCTGGAGAGCAGAAATGAACAGTAACTAATAATATTAGGTCTTTTCAGATAGCAGGATCTGTGTTATACTGAAAAAAGCGACGGAGCAGATAAATGCTTCGTCGCTTTTTTATTTTGAACTCACAATTTTTTTTAGAGCACCAAAAAGAAATTGCGAATCCGGTTGAAATACGGGGTGAAATATGTTACATTATATAGTATAAAACACCGAAAACTTATGAAAATTTTCACTATAAATTGGAAAAAATTCACAAGGCAGGGAGGAACGATATGTTAGTTATTGGAAACGGAAGAATGATCACACGGGACGCATCCAATGCTTTTTTTGAAAACGGAGCAGTGGCAGTGGATGGTAACACCATTAAGATGGTGGGGGTAACTGACGAAGTAAAAAGGGCTTATCCTGATGCTGAATTTATAGATGCAGACGGCGGAATCATTATGCCTGCTTTTATTAACGCACACGAACATATCTACAGTGCATTTGCCAGGGGATTAAGCGTTAACGGATATGCTCCGAAAGGATTTCTGGATATCCTGGAGGGCATGTGGTGGAATATCGACCGCCATCTGACTCTGGAACAGACGAAACTTTCTGCCTGTGCGACCTATATTGATTCTATTAAGAATGGTGTGACGACAGTATTTGACCATCATGCCAGCTTTGGACATATTACAGGCTCTCTGCATCAGATCGAAGAAGCTGCGAAGGAGCTTGGAGTCCGGACCTGCCTTTGTTATGAGATTTCAGACAGAGACGGCATGGAGAAATCGAGAGAATCTGTGATGGAGAATGTTAATTTCATTAAGCATGCACAGCAGGATGACAGTGATATGCTTGCAGCGATGATGGGAATGCATGCATCTTTTACGATCTCTGATGAAACAATGGAACTTTGCAATGAGCTGAAACCGGAAGGCGTGGGATATCATATCCATGTGGCAGAAGGCATCTATGATTTGCATCAGTGTCTGAGAGAATATAATAAACGTATCGTGGACCGCCTGTATGATTGGAATATTCTGGGACCTAAGACGCTTCTGGGACATTGCATCTATATTAATGAACATGAGATGGAATTGATAAAAGAAACCGATACCATGGTCGTACACAATCCGGAATCCAATATGGGAAATGCCTGTGGATGTCCGCCAACGATGGAACTGGTACATAAAGGTATTCTGACGGGACTGGGAACAGATGGTTACACACATGACATGATGGAATCCTGGAAGGTGGCAAACATCCTGCATAAACATAATCTCTGCGATCCGAATGCAGCATGGGGAGAAGTACCGCAGATGCTGTTTGAGGGAAATGCAAAGATTGCAAACCGTTATTTTAAGAAAGAACTCGGTATATTGAAAGAAGGGGCAGCAGCTGATGTGATCGTCGTAGATTATGATCCGCTGACACCGATGAATGCGTCTAACTGTAACAGTCATCTTTTATTCGGAGTAAACGGAAGCATGGTTCAGACAACGGTATGTAATGGAAAAGTACTGATGAAAGATCGTGAAGTTCTTGTGTGTGATGAGGAAAAAGTCATGGCGGACTGTCGTCAGGCTGCGAAAGAACTTGCAGAGGATATTAACAGCTGAGAGGCTGAAATGAATATATTTGTATTGGAATTTACATGGAGGAAACAATATGAGCGATATTATGAAGAGTATTCCGTTTGGTCAGCTTATGGAGTGGATTCTGGAAGAACATAAAAAAACCGGACAGATATTTGGTATCCAGAAGGCATATGTGGCAGATCCGGATAAGACGATAGAAATTTTTGGGAGAAAGCTTGAAAATCCGGTTGGACCGGCAGCCGGTCCGCATACACAGCTTGCACAGAATCTCGTAGCAGCTTACTATGCAGGAGCAAGATTTTTTGAGCTAAAAACGGTACAGAAGATGGATGGACCGGAACTTTCTGCATGTATCCCGAAGCCATGTATCGTGGCAGAGGACGAGGCGTATAATTGTGAATGGTCCACCGAACTGTATGTACCACAGGCGATGGGAGAGTATATTAAGGGCTGGATGGCGATTCATGTGATCGCGAAGGAATTTGGACTTGGAAGCCCGGATGGATTTCAGTTTAATATGTCCTGTGGTTATAATCTGGAAGGAATCCAGGATAAAAAGATTGATAACTTTATCGAGGGACTCAAAGATGCCCGTGATACAGAAGCTTTCAAAGAATGTCAGACCTGGCTTCTTGATCATGTAGACCTCTTTGAGCATGTGACAAAAGAGGATATTGAGGCAATCCCGTCAGAAATCTGTAATTCTATTACACTTTCTACTATGCACGGATGTCCTCCACAGGAAATCGAAAATATTGTAACTTATCTCCTGAAGGAAAAACATATCAATACTTACGTGAAATGTAACCCGACTCTTCTCGGTTACGAATTTGTCCGTAAGGCAATGGATGATCTGGGATATGACTACATGGCATTTTCGGATTTCCACTTTAAAGATGACTTACAGTATGAGGATGCTGTTCCGATGTTAAAACGTCTTAAAGAGACAGCGGCACAGGAAGGACTTTCCTTTGGCGTGAAGCTGACAAATACATTCCCGGTAGATATTAAACGTCAGGAACTTCCGGGAGAGGAGATGTACATGTCTGGTAAAGCACTGTTCCCACTTTCTATTACAGTGGCAGCACGTCTTGCAGAATCTTTTGACGGAGAACTCCCGATGTCTTTCTCTGGCGGTGCGGATCAGAAGAATATTGCTCAGATCGTGGGCTGTGGCATCTGGCCGGTTACGGTGGCAACCGTTCTTCTTAAACCAGGCGGATATAAATGGATGACACGTATTGCAGAGAAAGCAGATGAGTGTCAGATTGGAAGAAGTGGAGAAGTCAATGTAGAAGCAGTAAAGGCACTGGCAGAAGCTTCTCTTTCAGATGCACATTACCAGAAGAGTACAAAGAAAACAGCAGGAAAGAGAAACGAAGAAAAATCACCGCTTCTTGATTGCCTTAAGAAGAAAGATGCTCCGGAGAAAAAAGATTTTACAGCACATAAACGTGTATGCGGAAACTGTGCGGACGTCTGTCCAAACCGTGCAAATGTTCTGATCGAAGTGCCGGAGATGGAACTTTTGCAGATCCTTCATGTAGATTATATGTGTAATGAATGTGGTAACTGTCGTTCCTTCTGTCAGTATGCGGGAGCACCTTATAAAGATAAATTTATCTTATTTGCAACAGAAGAAGATATGAAAGACAGCACAAACAATGGATTTACAGTACTTAATGCTGAGACAAAAGAAGTACGAGTAAGAGTTGGATATAAAGAAGAAACTGTCAGAGCAGACCAGCCGTCAGGCATTCTTACAGAAGGAATGTCACAGCTTATCTGTGCAGTGCTCAATAATTATGCTTACCTGTTGATGTGAGATCCGCTAAGCAGGAAAAGGAGAATCCACTATGGCAATATTTAAAGTAAATGGACGAAGCGTTCAGTCGGAGAAAAATCAGAAACTCTTGAGATTTCTCCGCGATGAACTTCATCTGACATCTGTAAAAGACGGATGCAGTGAGGGCGCATGTGGAGCCTGTACAGTGATCATTGATGGAAAAACCTGCAAAGCGTGTGTCCCGGACACAGATTCTCTTGACGGAAGAGAGATCATAACCGTAGAGGGTCTGACCGAATGGGAACAGCAGGTATATACCTATGCATATGGAAAGGCCGGAGCAGTACAGTGTGGATTCTGCATTCCTGGAATGGTAATGTGTACGAAAGCACTTCTAGATGAAAATATGGAGCCTACGGACGACGAAATACGTTATGCGCTGCGAAATAATTATTGTCGCTGCACAGGATACGTAAAGATTATGGACGCCGTTCGTCTGGCTGCAAAAATATTAGAAGCAGGGAAAATTCCCGATGACGGAGATCCGAACTGGACCTTGGGAAATCGTGTGTCAAGGATCGATGTAGAGGAAAAAGTACTCGGATACGGAAAATATCCGGATGACTTTTATCTGGATGGTATGTTGTATGGAGCTGCACTTCGCAGTAAATACGCCCGTGCCAGGGTATTGTCAATCGATACCACCAGAGCAAAAGCACTTCCGGGAGTGGAAGCAGTTGTAACTGCAGAGGATATTCCGGGAGAAAATAAGATCGGTCATTTGAAACACGACCAGTATACACTGATTCCGGTCGGTGGACTGGTTCATTATCTTGGCGATGCCATTGCACTGATTGCTGCAAAAGACAGAGAAACCGTAGAGAAAGCAAAGAAACTGATAAAAGTAGAGTATGAAGTGCTTCCTCATGTACATACGATTGAGGAAGCGGCAGCACCGGATGCTCCGAAGGTTTTTGATGAAGAAGAAAATAATATCTGTGCGCATAAACATATCAGCAGAGGAAATGCAGACGAGGCAATTCAGAATTCAAAATATGTGATCTCACATCACTTTGAGACACCTTGGACGGAACATGCATTTCTGGAGCCGGAATGCGCGGTTGCATTTTATGATGAAGACGGGGATGTTTTTATTTATTCTACAGATCAGTCGGCACATCAGACATTGCATGAGTGTTCGCTGGTTCTTGGAACAGATAAGGTTAAAGTGCAGAATGCCCTTGTCGGCGGCGGATTCGGTGGAAAAGAAGATATGACTGTACAGCATCTGGCAGCACTTCTTGCTTATGTGACAAAGAAACCGATAAAAGTGAAACTGACCAGAGCGGAATCACTTCTGGTTCATCCAAAGCGTCATCCGTTTTATATGGATATGACGATGGGATGCGATGAAGATGGTAATATCATGGGGGTAAAAGCAAGTGTATCTTCTGATACGGGAGCTTATGCATCGCTTGGGGGACCGGTACTGGAACGTGCCTGTACTCATGCAGCAGGTCCGTATCATTATGAAAATTTTGAGATTGAGGGAACTGCTTATTATACAAATAATCCGCCGGCGGGAGCTTTTCGTGGATTTGGCGTGACGCAGACCTGTTTTGCGACGGAGACTCTGCTGAATATGATGGCTGATAAAGTCGGCATCACACCGTGGGAGATTCGCTACCGAAATGCAATCCGTCCTGGAGAAGTGCTTCCGAACGGTCAGATCGTAGATGAATCTACCGGTCTTATAGAGACGCTGGAAGCTGTTAAAGAATACTATGATACAGCAATCGCGGAAGGAAAACCGATTGGAATCGGCTGTGCAATGAAAAATGCCGGTGTCGGTGTTGGTATCCCTGATACCGGGCGCGTAAAGCTGATCGTGGAGGATGATGAGAAGCTTCATATTTATTCCGGAGCTTCCTGCATCGGTCAGGGACTTGGAACCGTTCTTGTACAGATGGTTGTTACAAATACGGATCTGAAACATGATGAGATTGTATACGAGAGAAACAATACCTGGATCTCACCGGATTCCGGAACGACTTCCGGTTCCAGGCAGACTCTGATTACCGGAGAAGCCTGCAGAAGAGCCTGTGAGAAACTGATGGAAGACCGCAGAACTGGTAAATCGCTTAAGGATATGAAGGGAATTGTCTATTATGGCGAATACCTTGCAAAGACAGATCCGCTTGGTGCAAATGTGCCGAATCCGGTATCCCATGTGGCATACGGTTATGCGACACAGATGTGCGTTGTGGATAAAAAGACCGGTAAGCTGGAACAGATCGTTGCCGCTCATGATGTCGGAAAGGCTGTTAATCCACTGTCCTGTGAAGGGCAGATTGAAGGCGGCGTGGTAATGTCTATGGGATATGCGCTTCGGGAACACTACCCGATCGATGAGAACTGCATGCCGATTCAAAAGTACGGTTCTCTGGGATTATTCCGATCTCATGAAGTTCCGAAGATCAAGGCGATCGTTATTGATAAGCCGGGGCTGAATGTGGCCTGTGGCGCAATCGGCATCGGTGAGATTACGTCTATTCCGACTGCACCGGCGATTGCAGATGCATATTTCCGATATGACGGAATCCGCAGATACAGTCTGCCGCTTGCGGACACACCATACGAAAGGAAGGGTTGATATGGCAGTAAAGAAAAAATTTCCATACAGAGCAGCCCTTGTAGCGTGTAATGGTGGATGCAGGGCCGTGAAGGGTGAATCGGGATGCAGTGAAGGCTGTATCGGCTGTGGAGCCTGTGTCGATGCATGTAAATTCGGTGCGGTTTCCTTAAATGAATACGGAGTGGCGGAAGTCGATGAATCGAAATGTATTGCCTGCAAGAAATGTACAAAAGTCTGTCCGCAGCAGATCATTCATATCCATGAATGTGCAAATTATATCGTCGTCAAATGCTCTAATAAAAGTAAAGGCGCAGAGGCGAAGAAACAGTGCGAGGTAAGCTGCATCGGCTGTGGAATCTGTGAGAAGACCTGCACGGCAGGAGCCATCAGAGTGAAAGAGAACTGTGCAGTGATCGAGGAAGATACTTGCTTAAGCTGTGGTATGTGTTCTGTGAAATGTCCACGTCATGCAATTTATGACCTACGTGGAATTTTTACAAAAACAAAATGACAGAATTATTCTAAAATTAGATATAAAATAAAGAAAGATACATGTGAACTATAGAAAAACAGTGAGAAAAGATTGCAAATCAGCTGTAAAATATGGTACACTACAGATATATTTATAAACAAAATACCTGTAGTGGAAAAAGCATGGTTCGGAGCCGGACGTCAGTTCAGAGGGGAACAGAGAAGTTTCAGAGGACACGTCCGGTTTTATTATTAGAAAAAAAGTTATCAGGAAATCTGGCTTTGAAAATTTTATAAAGAAGGTGGGAATTCATGATAGGAAAAAGCGTTCCGCGAGTAGATGCTTATGAAAAAGTAACAGGAAGGGCAAAATTTACAGATGATCTGGTGCCGCCGAGATGTCTGGTGGCAAAGGTTTTACATGCAACGATCGGAAACGGCATTGTAACATCGATTGATACAAGTGAAGCAGAGCAGATGGAGGGAGTTGTCAAGGTCGTGACATTCCATGATGTACCGGATCACTGTTATCCAACCCCGGGTCATCCATGGTCGGTAGAACCGGCACATCAGGATGTAGCGGATCGCAATATTCTGACTGGACGTGTGCGGTATTATGGTGATGATATTGCAGCAGTTATCGCTGAGGATGAGATTATTGCATCACGGGCACTGAAAAAGATAAAAGTGGAATATGAGGAATACCCGGTAGAGATTCATCCACGTAAATCTATGTATGGAAGCAGAACGCCGATTCACTTTGAAAAGAAAGACAATGTGCTTGCCCGTTCCAATTATTTTATCGGTGATGTGGATAAAGGAATGGAGCAATCGGAAACAGTCGTAAAGGGTGCGTATAAAACGCCGATCGTTCAGCACTGCCATATTGAGAATCCAATCTCTTATGCTTACATGGAAAAGGGAAGGATCGTGGTCGTGACTTCTACGCAGATTCCGCATATCGTCCGTCGTGTGATCGGACAGGCACTTGGAATCCCGTGGGGCAACGTACGTGTTATTAAACCGTATATAGGTGGTGGATTTGGTAATAAACAGGACGTACTTTATGAACCGTTGAATGCATTTCTGACGACACAGGTCGACGGCAGACCGGTAAAAGTGGATATCAGCCGTGAAGAAACGTTCTGTAATACAAGGACCCGTCATTCGATCGAATTTGATCTGGCAGCGGGTGTAGATAAAAATGGAAAACTTCTGGCAAAAGATATGCATTCCTATTCCAATCAGGGAGCATATGCTTCTCATGGTCATGCGATTGCTGCAAATGGACTGACTTCCTGGAGACTGCAGTATGCCTGTCCGAATATCCGTGGCGAGGCATACACAATTTATACAAATACACCAGTGGGTGGAGCCATGCGTGGTTACGGAATTCCACAGGTATGTTTTGCGATTGAAAGTTTTATGGATGACGTGGCAAATGCCATTCATATGGATCCGCTGGAATTCCGAAGAAAAAATCTGATTCAGGGATTTTATGCAGATGCATATCTGAAACCGATTGCAGCGAATACGAATGGTATTTTTGAATGCCTCAAAAAAGGTGCAGACTATATTCAATGGGATGAAAAGCGAAAAGAATATGCAGAGCAGACCGGAGATATAAGAAGAGGTGTCGGCATGGCATTGTTTTCTTATAAGACCGGCGTATGGCCGATCTCGCTGGAAATTGCAGGTGCAAGACTTTCTCTGAATCAGGACGGAAGTGTTCAGCTTACGCTTGGCGCGACAGAGATCGGACAGGGAGCAGATACGGTATTTTCCCAGATGGTTGCAGAGACACTTCAGACGGATATGGAACACGTACATATCCAGACCGTACAGGATACCGATATTGCTCCGTTTGATACGGGCGCGTATGCATCCAGGCAGTCTTTTGTGACCGGAACAGCGGTGCGCCATTGTGCAGAAATTCTTCGTGATAAGATTCTGGCTTATGCAAAGACTCTGCTTTCGGAAATCGACACGACAGATCTGTATCTGAAAGATAACTGGATCTGGGCGGGAGAAGAACAGGCACTTTCTCTTGCAGCACTGGCAGAAGAAAGTTATTATAGTCTGACAAACTCATCAGTACTGACTGCGGAGGTGTCCGAACAGGTAAAGAAAAATACGATTGCGACCGGCTGCTGTTTTGCAGAAGCGGAAGTGGATATCAAGCTTGGAAAGATTAAGATACTGCATATTATCAACGTGCATGACAGCGGAAAACTTCTGAATCCACAGCTTGCCGAGATGCAGGTGCACGGCGGCATGTCGATGGGTATGGGTTACGGAATCAGTGAGCAGCTGATTCTGGATGAAAAGACAGGACGCCCGTTAAATGGTAATCTTCTGGATTATAAACTGATGACGATGCTGGATACACCGGATATCAAGGCCGATTTCGTGGAAATGGATGATCCGATGGGACCATATGGAAACAAGGCACTTGGAGAGCCGCCGGCGATTCCGTGTGCACCGGCGATACGTAACGCCGTACTGCATGCGACAGGAGTTGCTTTTAATGAAAATCCACTGACACCACAGAGACTGATCGATGGTTTCCAAAAAGCAGGACTGATCTGAAAGGGGGAAAGATGTCATGTATGATATTGAAAATTATTATAATGCAAAAACCGTTTCAGAGGCAGTAGCCCTTCTTTCGGAACATCCGGACGCAAGGATCATATCCGGAGGAAGCGATGTCCTGATAAAGATCCGTGAGGGCAGGATGGCAGGAACTTCTCTGGTATCGATCCGGGATGTCGAGGAATTAAAAGGAATTGAACGAAAAGAAAACGGGGATATTTATATTGGCGCGGGAACTGTGTTTTCACATATTACGGCGGACCCGGTCATTCAGAAATATATTCCGGTCTTAGGGGAAGCAGTAGATCAGGTCGGTGGACCTCAGATTCGAAATATCGGAACAATCGGGGGAAATATCTGTAACGGTGCGGTCAGTGCTGACAGTGTGCCGACCGTTTTTTCCTATAATTCGCTTTTGTATATTGCAAATGCAGAAGGCGGCAGAGTTGTTCCGGTCAGAGAATTTTATCTGGGACCGGGACGTGTAGACCTTCATCCGGGAGAAGTATTGACCCATGTGGTGATTCCGAGAGAAGAATATGAAGGTTATCATGGACATTACATCAAATATTCGATGCGAAATGCCATGGATATTGCAACCTTAAGTTGCAGTGTGGTCAGTAAAGTAGATCCGGAAACGAAGATTCTGGAAGATGTGCGCATTACCTTTGGTGTGGCAGCACCGGTTCCGTATCGTTGTGTGGAGACCGAAGCGCTACTGAAAGGAAAAGCACTGAATGAAGAGCTGGATCGGGAATTGGAAGAAAGTATCCGCGGTGAGATCCATCCGCGAGATTCCTGGAGAGCTTCAAAAGCTTTCCGTCTGCAGATCGGTGGAGAAATTGCACGAAGAGCATTGATTCGAACTGTGGAGCTTGCAGGTGTGTCGACAGATGGTGGCAGTGGAGGTGAAAGGGCATGAAAAAACAGAAAGTACTCGTCCAGTGTATTGTAAACGGAGAGGAAGTTGCGGAGTATGTGGATCCGAGGGAATCCCTGTTGGATATGCTGCGCAATCATCTGGGACTTACTTCCGTGAAAAAAGGCTGCGAGGTGGGAGAATGCGGAGCCTGTACAGTCATCATAGACGGAGAGACGATTGATTCCTGCATTTATCTGGCAGTCTGGGCAGAGGGAAAACATATCCGCACTCTGGAAGGTCTGGAAAAGAACGGAGAACTGACAAGGATTCAGGAAGCTTTTATTGAAGAAGGTGCGATTCAGTGCGGATTCTGTACGCCGGGATTTGTTATGTCGGCGACAGTTCTTCTGGAACAGGGAAAAGAACTGACGAGAGAAGAAATCAAGAAAAAAATGTCCGGAAATCTCTGTCGCTGTACCGGATACCAGAATATTGTCAATGCAGTAGAAAAAGTCATGCATGAAAATAAAGAAAAGGCGGAATAGAAGAGATGGATAAAAAAACAACTTTGATCGTTCGTGGTGGAGGTGATCTGGCCAGCGGGGTGATACACAGGCTTTATAAATGCAGGTATCATGTACTGGTGCTGGAATGCCGGAAACCAAGTGCGATTCGCCGAAAAGTATCTTTTGGCGAAGCTGTGTTTGACGGAATATCTAATGTGGAAGGTGTCACCGGCCGACGGATTGAAGATGTCAGCGAATGTCAGAAAGTCTGGGAGGCAGGCGAGATTCCGATTCTTGTCGATGAGACAGGGGAAACTGTAAAAGAGTTCAGACCGGATGCACTGATCGATGCAATCCTTGCAAAAAAAAATCTTGGAACGACCAGAGAAATGGCACTGCTTACCATCGCTCTGGGACCGGGATTCGAAGCAGGAAAAGATGTAGATTATGTGATTGAGACTCAGCGAGGACACCGCCTTGGAAGAGTGATCGAAGAGGGTTCGGCAGAACCGAATACCGGAATCCCCGGTGTGATCGCCGGATATGGAAAAGAGCGTGTTATTCATTCACCGGCAGCGGGAGTCATGCATAACCGTTCGCAGATTGGTGATATCGTGGAGAAAGACCAGATTCTTGCAATGGTTGATGAGACACCGGTGTATGCTTCACTGACAGGCGTTCTCAGAGGTATCATCCGTGACGGATATGAAGTGCCTAAGGGAATGAAGATCGCAGATATCGATCCACGTAAAGAACAGAAGAAAAACTGTGATACGATCTCAGATAAAGCACGCTGTATAGCGGGAAGTGTAATAGAAGTCCTTCTTTCAAATGGAGTATTGCCGTGATGCGGACAGATTCTTTGTTGACAGCATTAACGATTGATCCGGAAGAGTATCAGTCAATCGCAGTGGTTGGTGGCGGAGGAAAAACGAGCCTGATTTTTCGATTGTGTGAAGAACTGGTTTCGACAGGAAAAAAAGTGATTGTTACGACCACCACCCATATGGCATATGAGCCGGAACGCCCGTTTGCGGAAGCTGGAGATACAAAAAAAAATCGACAGAATCTGGAGAAATACCATTATACGGTGACGGCC
>CAVBPN010000276.1:0-3677 GCA_963597235.1 bacterium | reverse complement strand
ATGCAGTCTTATCAACCAGAATATAAACCAGGAAATACGCTGCAGCTGCCAGAATAATGGATACACCCAAGCAGATGATATTGGATGGCAGGATCGCATGCAGTCCATAATAAACAACTGCTGCCACAACACCCATCACTACAGAAGCGATCAGTGGGCTTACATAAGCTGCCTTCCACGGATTCTTATAATCCAGATATTTCTTCATAAAGAAATCATTCATCACACATACAACGATCGCATAAACGATCATGGCAACCAGTAATGCATAAATGCCAAGATCCGTGAACATCAGAAGTGCAACGACCACAACTACGTCAACGACCAGCGCAACAGCTGCCGTGATCATCGGAATCTTCGGTTTACCGATTCCCTGCAATACGCCATTTGAGATATTGGACATTCCATTCAGAAGGATCGTAAAGGAACCCAGCATCAGAAGCTTACCTGCCACACCATTCGTTCCGCCAAAGAGCAGGGACACGATCGGCTGCGCAAGCACTGCAAGTCCCACTGCACATGGAATAGAGATGAACATAGAGAGCTGTACGGTCTGGTCCACTCTTCTTCTCGTCTCATCAATATCACCGGTTGCATACAATGCAGAAACCTCCGGAATCATGGAAGTCGGTGCCGCACTGGAAAGTGTCAGCGGAATGTTGATGATACTCATGAAATATGTCGCATACTCTGCATATAATATACTGATCGTATCCGCATTCACTCCATGTTTACCCATGATCTCGGAATACAGGACACCGTTCAGATAACCGTTAATGTTATAAATAAAGGAACTCAGGATGATCGGAGAAACGATCAGGATGATCAGTTTCAGAATTTCTCCGTAAGACTCCTCTTCATGATAATTATCAAGTTTTACTCTTCTCTTGATGGCTCTTCTGTTCACTCCATAAACAAGAAGCATAAATAAAAGTGCAATCACAACGCCTGCCGTTGTACCAACCGTAGAACCGGCTGCACCCCATTTTGCAACGTTTCCATCACTGCCATCCGCAAAATATTTAATAAACATCCATGCAGCGATCAGACTGACTGCCGCATTAAAGATCTGTTCCAATATCTGCGAGATCGAGGTCGGCATCATATTACGGTATGCCTGAAAATATCCTCTGTACACGCCAAGGATTCCGGAAAGAAAAATAGTCGGTGACAGGATCTGAAGTGCCAATACTGCGTTCGGCTGGTTACTCGGAATGATGAACCTTGCGCCAAACAGACATACAAGCGCCACGATTCCGCCCACGATCGCCGCATAGATCAGTGATCCATGAAAGATCTTCTGGGCGTTTTTATAATCTTTTAAAGCTATTCGTTCTGAGATCAGTTTTGAAACTGCCTGCGGAATACTGAAGGATGCAATCATCAGAAGAATCATATAGGCATTCTGGGCAAGACTGATATATCCCATTCCCATATTGCCTACGATTGAAGAAAGCGGGCTCTTATAGAGAAGACCAATGACTTTTGAGATCATTGCCGCGATCATCAAAAAAGACGCATTTTTTACTAAGTTATTCTTCTGGTTCATCTTTACTCCTTAACTTCCTGTTGTGCTTTATTTTCGATCTGCCAGTCGATCGGCTCCAGACCATTCTGAATCAGAAATTCATTTGTCTTACTGAAATGCCTGCATCCGAAGAATCCCCTGTACGCCGAAAGCGGACTCGGGTGCGGTGCCTCCAGAATCAGATGTTTCGGATTATTCAGCATCGATTTCTTCATCTGTGCCGGACGTCCCCAGAGCAGAAAGACGATCGGACGGTCCTGTTCGTTTAAGATTCGGATCGCTGCATCTGTAAACTGTTCCCAGCCGATACCTCTGTGAGAATTTGCCTGATGTGCACGTACGGTCAGAACCGTGTTCAGCATCAGGACACCCTGTCTTGCCCATTTTTCCAGATAACCGTTATCCGGGATATAGCAGCCCAGGTCATCATGAAGTTCCTGGTAAATATTCACCAGTGACGGCGGGATCTCAACATCTTTCTTTACAGAAAAGCAAAGACCATGCGCCTGTCCGTCATTATGATACGGATCCTGTCCGAGGATCACGACTTTAACCTGACTCAATGGTGTAAAATGAAATGCATTGAACATATCATCCGCAGGTGGAAAGATCTTACTCGTCTGATATTCCTGCATGACTGTTTTATATAATTTCGTATAATATGGCTGATGGAATTCACCTTTCAGTGCTTCCAGCCATTCTCCTGATAAAGGAGCCATGTTCCCTTCACCTCTTATCTTCTTACGGAAATTCCTCTTTCTGCCAGGTAATCTTTTACCTCGCTGATCTCCAGTTCTTTATAGTGGAATAAAGATGCTGCAAGAGCCGCATCTGCGCCTCCCTCTGTCAGTGCATCATAAAAATGTTCCAATGTACCTGCACCGCCGGATGCAATGACCGGAATGCTGACTGCATAAGAGATTGCACGGGTCAGTTCAATATCATAACCCGCCTTTGTTCCGTCACAGTCCATACTGGTAAGAAGAATCTCACCGGCGCCAAGCGCTTCTGCTTTCTTCGCCCATTCGATTGCGTCAAGACCTGTATCCAGTCTTCCGCCATGCTTATAGATATTCCAGCCGCCATCAGGTCTTCTCTTTGCATCGATTGCAAGTACCACGCATTGGCTTCCGAACTTCTCAGCAGCCTCACGGATCAGTTCCGGACGGTCGATCGCTGCGGAGTTTACCGATATCTTATCTGCACCTTCACGAAGAAGCTTCTTAAAGTCATCAACTGTACGGATCCCGCCGCCAACCGTAAACGGAATAAATACACAGGCAGCTACTTTACGTACCATATCGACTACTGTATCACGTTCTTCACAGGATGCCGTGATATCCAGAAAAACAAGCTCATCCGCGCCGGCTGCATCGTATGCCTTTGCAATCTCAACCGGATCTCCCGCATCTTTAAGGTCCACAAAATTAACACCTTTTACGACCCGGCCTTTATTGACATCCAGGCAGGGAATGATTCTCTTTGTAAACATATCAGTTCCCCTCCTTCTCAAGCTTCGCAAAATTTTCCAGGATCTTAAGGCCGTATTTACTGCTCTTCTCCGGATGGAACTGACACGCAAATACATTTCCCTTTTCAACAGAAGCATGAATCGTTGTGCTGTAGTCCGTTACTGCTTTTACGATCTCAGGTTCTTCGGCCTTAAGATAATAAGAATGTACAAAATATACATACGTATTTTCCGGGATATCCTTAAACAGTCTTCCATTATTCTCAAGATGCAGAGAATTCCATCCCATATGCGGAATCTTTAATCCCGGAGACGGTGGAATACGTAAAATCTTACCTTTCAGAATTCCAAGTCCCTCCACACCCGGAGTCTCCTCACTGCTCTCAAAGAGGAGCTGCAGACCTAAGCAGATTCCAAGAAACGGGGTATTATTTTTTATCATATCATTAATCACCGGAACCAGATGATATCTGTGCAGATTTTCCATTGCCTGTCCGAAGCTTCCAACACCCGGAAGAATGACTTTATCTGCCTTTAAAAGCACCTCCGGGTCTCTGGAAACAACGTTCTCCTCACCGAGGTATGCAAGTGCCTTTTCTACGCTACGGATATTACCGGCGTCGTAATCAATTATTGCTATCATTTGTCTCTCACATCCTGTCTTTTGATTCTATTATT
>CAVBPN010000275.1:0-3524 GCA_963597235.1 bacterium | reverse complement strand
ACATTATTGATCACATCATACATAGATCCCTGCAGGTCGCATCCTGCTGCCCTTGTATGTCCGCCGCCGCCAAAGAAAACTGCGACTTTACTTACATCCACTTTTCCGTTGGAACGAAGGGATACTTTAAATGACTGTGTCTCTGTCTCATAAAGGAAGATTGCAACTTCCACGCCCTTTGTAAGACGAAGCTGGCTGACAATACCATCCAGGTCACTTCCTGTCACGCCATAGAAATCCATATCTTTCTTATGCAGGTATCCAATGATACATGTACCGTTCTGGAGAAGAATACTTTCTGCAAGGACTCTTCCCATAACCTGATTCTGAATATATGTCTTCTGATAAAATGATTCATCAATGATCTTACTGAACGGAATCTCCATTTTCATCAGCTCACCGGCAATTCTCATAGTCTCCGATGAAGTAGATGAATACTGGAAGACGCCTGTATCATGGATCATGCCTGTATAGATGGCTGTTGCGATTGAAAGATCAACTTTTTCCGAATCCAAAAGGCCATACAGCACTTCACAGCATGAGCTCACTTCTCCACGGATATGATTCACTTCCGCAAATCCCGGATTGCTCACATGATGGTCGATGCAGACGGTTTTCTTCGCATGTTCAAACAGATCACCTGCAAGCGCCAGACGATCTCTGGCACTTACATCACAGGTAATAAAAAGATCAAAGACTCTGTCTTCATCAACTTCTGTCTTCATCTCATCAATCGATTCGATATGTCCGAAAATCGGCTTCGGATGGTCCAGATAAACATTCACATCAATATCCGGAAAATATTTTCTGATATACAGATACAGCGCCATGCAGGATCCGACACAGTCGCCATCCGGACGGATATGTCCACCGATTCCAACCGTTTTTACACCTTCCAGTACTTCTGCTATATTTTTCATGACCACACCTCTTATTCTTCCTCAGACTTCCCTAAAGAAGCATCCCTTCTGGCAACATCATCAATCAGCTTTGACATATTTACACCATACTCGATCGATTCATCCAGAATGAATCGAATCTCCGGCGTATTTCTCAGATTAAGATTTTTTGCAAGCTGTCTTCTGATATAACCCTCCGCCTTATTGAGGCCCTGGATCGTTGCATCCTTTGCCTCTTTATTTCCAAGGACACTGATAAATGCCTTGCAGGTCTTGAGATCCGGTGCAACTTCCACTGCCATGACAGAAGTCATTGGATGAATGCGAGGATCTTTGACTTCATTTCTGATAATTGCGCTGAGTTCTTTCTGAACTTCACCATTGATCCTTGTATTCTTAATACTGTTTTTTCTCATTTATAATCTCCTACCTTGGTACTTCTACCATGATATAAGCTTCTACTTTATCTTCTTCTTTCACATCATTGAATCCGTCAAATACAAGACCACATTCGTATCCTGCTTTTACTTCTTTGACATCATCTTTGAATCTCTTCAGGGAAGCGAGTTCACCTTCAAATACCTGCTCGCCCTCACGTGTGATACGAACCTTGCAGTTTCTCTGGAAAATACCATCCAGGACATAGCTTCCTGCGATCGTACCGACACCGGAAGCCTTAAAGAGCTGACGAACTTCAGCATGACCGATGACTTTCTCTTCGAATACCGGATCAAGCATACCCTTCATAGCTGCTTCCACATCTTCAATTGCCTGGTAGATGACTTTATACAGACGAAGATCTACACCCTCCTGATCTGACAGCTGTTTTGCCATTGCATCCGGACGAACATTGAATCCGATAATGATCGCATTGGATGTAGCTGCCAGAGATACGTCAGATTCATTGACTGCACCAACGCCGCCGTGGATCACACGAACGACAACTTCTTCGTTGGACAGTTTTGTCAGACTCTGTTTCACTGCTTCTACAGAACCCTGAACGTCTGCTTTAACGATGATCGGAAGTTCCTTAAGGTCACTTGCCTGAATCTGATCAAACAGGTTATCCAGAGAAAGTTTTCCCTTTGTTTCTTCGAGCAGATGTTTTTTATTTTCTGTAACAAAGGTAGCAGCAAAGCTCTTTGCTTCTTTATCGCTCGGGAATGCCATCAGGATCTCACCTGCATTCGGAACATCGCTGAGACCAAGGATCTCAACCGGTGTAGAAGGTCCTGCCTCTTTTACACGTCTTCCTCTGTCGTCCATCATTGCACGAACTTTACCGCTGCATGCACCGGCTGCGATGAAATCTCCTACATGAAGTGTACCTTTCTGTACAAGGATCGTAGCAACCGGTCCTTTACCTTTATCAAGCTGAGCCTCGATAACAAGACCTCTTGCCGCACGATTCGGGTTTGCTTTAAGTTCCAACACTTCTGCTGAAAGAAGGATCATTTCAAGCAGTGTATCGATTCCTTCTCCTGTATGTGCAGATACCGGTACGAAGATTGTGCTTCCGCCCCAGTCTTCCGGAATCAGTTCATACTCGGAAAGTTCCTGTTTTACTCTTTCTACATTTGCACTTGGTTTATCAATCTTGTTGATTGCAACAATAATCTCAACGCCTGCTGCTTTTGCATGGCTGATTGCCTCAACAGTCTGTGGCATAACACCATCGTCTGCTGCAACAACAAGTACTGCGATATCCGTGGAGTTTGCACCACGCATACGCATAGCGGTGAATGCCTCATGTCCCGGTGTATCCAGGAATGTGATCTTCTGTCCGTTGATCTCAACAACAGATGCACCGATGTGCTGTGTGATTCCACCAGCCTCGCCTCTGGTTACATGTGTATCACGGATTGCATCCAGAAGGGATGTTTTACCATGGTCAACGTGACCCATAACACAGACTACCGGCGGTCTGGAAACCATTGTAGACTCGTCTTCTTCCTCTTCTTTCAGAAGTTCTTCGATAACGTCTACTTTTTCTTCCGGTTCTGCAATGATATCGTAATCCAGTGCGATCTCCTGAGCTTTTTCAAAGTCGATCTCATGGTTTACTGTTACCATAGTTCCTTCCAGGAACAGTTTCTTAACGATAACAGACGGCTGCATCTTCATAGCTTCTGCAAGCTCGCGGATTGTCATCTTCTCCGGAAGTGTGATCTCTTTTACTTCTGGTTTCTTCTCTTCCTGTTTCGGCTGAGGAGTTGGTTTCTGAAGAGCTTTCGGAATTCTGGAAAGATTTCTTCTTCCACCCTGATTCGGTCTGTTATGACCTGCACCGGATTTCTCAAAATCTTTCTTCTTGTTCTTATTCTCTCTGTCACGCTCTCTCTTGCTGTCTTTAGAAGTCTTTGTCAGTTCTGGTGTAAATACAGCGTCATTATCTCTTCTTCCGCCGCCGTTTCTCTGACCGCCACGGTTATTTCCACCGAAACCACCTCTGTTATTATCCGGTCTTCCGTTTCCGCCCTGGCCTGGTCTTCCCTGACCACCCTGCTGCGGACGTCCTCCCTGACCTCTCATCGGACGGCTATTTCCGTCACTCTGACGTGCCGGACGGCCTTCGCCCTGCGGTCTTGCCGGACGGTTTCCATCACGGTTCGGACGACCCTGTCC
>CAVBPN010000274.1:0-3110 GCA_963597235.1 bacterium | reverse complement strand
ACATCATACCAAGTGCAAGAAATATCCAGCCATCTCCCAGACCTATCTCACCGCCGGTCAGAATGCTCACCGCAATCATGACCAGACTCACACCAAGTGGAACCAGCCAGTCCTCCAGCGTTCTTCCCGCATGAATACTCAACCCCAGCCCGATGATTCCGTAAATACCCGTCAAAAATAATGAGATTTCTTTTTTCTTCCAGTCTTTCCATCCTGTGACTGCCAGAAACAACACGGTCAGCACCTCCCTGATCTGTATCATCTTTCACCTCTTGTTTCAACTCTGAATTCCATTCCGTCTCCTGCTTCTTCTATTTCCTACCCGCAGCTGCTGCATGCATGCATTCCCCTGAGTTCCGATTCTTTTACCAGTTTTACCGTACGTTTCAGGCCACTGCAAGTAGCAACGTTATGATATCGATTACCGGAAGATGTCACATAAACTACGCCGGAAGGTTTCTGATTTCTGCTACAGCTCTCACACGGACTGTACTTCTGTCCGCTGTCATTTCTTGCATGCGCCAGAGATGACCCGGAAATCTGGTTAATGGAAACCTTCAGATAGCGACAGCCGGCCTTCTTGTGGTATACAGTACCGGTTTCTGTCACGTACACCATCTTCTCCGGTTCTTTTGAGTCCCCGGAGAAATCTGCCTCATCCGCACCGGTCCAGGCATGTACCTTCACTGTGTTATGCATCCAGACTTTCGGCAGAGGAACAAGTACCCCGACCGGCGTATATGCATAGACATCCGGCAGCGTAATCTCTTCCGGACCTTTTCCGTCCAGAACATAGGCATACATCCCTGCTTCTTTTGTCTTTTCACACAATGTCTGCAGATGTTCTGTCTGTATCCGGTAAATATCCATAAAGGAGATCATCGTCACCATTCCAAGAAAAAATAAAGGAAGTACAAGCGCTGTCTCCAATGCCAGACTTGCCTTTTTTAAGGTGCAGAAAGATACTTTTCCAGAAAGTACATTTATTTCAGAAAGTGGAGCTAAACGTACTTCTAGGATTCTTTTGACTATCGGGGACGTCGAGATGCTGTTTTTAAGAGAGCACATCCTTTCTTTTTTTATTTTATTTTTTTTCACGTTTCTCTTTCTGTCTATCATTTCTTTATTCCCATAATTTTTCACTTTCTGAAAAAGCATCTTTCTACACCTCTTTTCCGGGGCGGCTCTTCGCCGCCCGTATTGCTTTTAAATCCAATCAAACAAAAATCCCTTTAACACTTAACTATAACTGTACTGCCTTGTTACGGAGAAAGTCTGCCTGCGGTTTGCATCTACGTCCGCAGATGCCTCGATTGCCTCGATACAGCAGTCCAGCCGGAAATTCTCTTTTCCCGCCGTACTGCGTATCTCCGCTTCGATCATATCCATTCCTCGAGTCAGCTTATCCGCTTTTGATTTTGACAGAAGAAGTACCTGCAGATAATCTTCATAAGACATTCCGCCTTCCTGGTCTCTCCGCTGGCTGTCCAGTCCTTCCAGAAGATTCGGCAGATTTTCCAAAGACAGCTGCCATGTCGCCGCCGTCTTCGTCAGAGCTACTTTTCCTCCATGAAACAGTTCCCTCAGATCCAGGATACTTTCTGCAAACGACCAGCATAAGATCAGCGCTGCTTCAATAATCACAGCCGCAGGCGGAATCAGAAATCCGGATGCGATTGCAAGCGCAAGTGCCTGAATCTGAGCTCTCTTTCCGGCATCAGCCATCAGGCAGGAAACATTGATACCTTCGCGGATCAACAAAAGACGATTCGCCACTGCTTTCAGGTTTTCCTGATCACTTTTCTTTCCTGCAAGAAGGTATTCCAGCTGATAACGGAGTCCTGCTTTCGACGGAGAAATATAGTTTCCCAGATGATCCTTCAGATACTCCTGAAACAGTATTTTTGAGGAACCGGAATTATCTTTTCCGACACTCTGTAGCATCGCCATTCCCTGCTCAGCCGCCCTTCCGGATAACAGCTCATTACGGTTCACTTCCCGGTCCGATATCCCCTTCGAAGCCGGCACGATCAGGTCCAGAAGTCCCATTTTCCGGATTCGCTGGATGATCGGGATCGGATTGACTACCTGCGGTTTTGCTTCTCCATCTGAAAAAAGCTCTCCCGATGTTCCGTCTCCAAAATCCCCTGCATTCTCATTTTTCGAGGCTTCTTCCGCCTCCTGGCTTTTCTGTGCAGCCGAGTTCATTTCTGAATCATAGTTCTGCAGTGTATTCCCTTCTTCAGCCTGTTTTCCATCCTTTTCTGCCTGCTTCGTCTTCTGCTCTTTTCTCTTATAGCGTTTCAGAAGTGCCTGCACTCCCTGGCTGCCAAGCGTATCTTTCATATAAGTGACTGCCTGCTGATAAAAAACTTCTCCGTCCTCATCCGTTGCCAGACGATATCCGGTAAACCCGCCCTGATGAAGCATCAGTTTCTGACTGTTCTGTTTCAACACAGGTTTCATGTAAGACTCCAGATTATCGTATACCGCAGCCAGGTTCAGTTCTGTTCCTCCCTGCGTACCATCCAGAAAAAACAGATCATAATTTTTCAGAAGAAAACGGTCATACTGTCCAAACAGAGAATAAAGTCCAATATCCATACTGTTCAGAATCTGTGTCCGGGCTGCCGCCGCCTGCACGGACTGTATGCTCGTCGCGACCAGGGACAGCAGAAGACTTAAGATCAGCGCCAGAAAAACAGTAATACTGCCTTTTTTCTCCATCGACATTCTCCCCTCTTCCTCAGATGGAATTACTCTGCTTCGTGATCTTACTTAAGATCGCCTGCACCAGGTTTGTCAGCTGCTCTTTAAAAATAATGACCAGACTGATCAGTACCACCAATAACTTGTCCCCCCTACGCTATACACATTGATTTTACTGGCTTCGCTCGCATACCCAAAGTGACCACTGTGTTAAAAACGGGGTAAAACGCATAAAAAGCGAAAAAAAGTGGTACTATCTTCCCACTTTTTTCATCAACGCATTTTTACATGCAAATATTCAATTCCGGAAACCCTTGTAAACCCTGGATTTTTCACTCCTCAACGCAGTACACACTCTGCACTTTTTTCGCTTTTCCCAAAATCAACATTTTTTTACATTT
>CAVBPN010000273.1:0-4020 GCA_963597235.1 bacterium | reverse complement strand
CAATTCCCATATTTACTGGGTTTGTAGCCGTTTTGTTGCCTTACAACTGTCAAAGATGGGATTATATATGGTTTACATGGGGAATTCAAGCAAAAAAGAGACTATTAAGCCAGCAAAAACTCCCTGGGCATATCAGGGAGTCTTAGAAGAAGTTTATCTTATAAAATTTGTAAGTACCATTGTCTTCTATTTTATTTGTTTTAGAAAATATTCCCTGCTGCCTACTCCAATTTCTGATGCATGTTCTAAAATATGCTCTCCATTTCTGGATTGCATTCTCTTAATCACAGACTCGCCATCCGGTACTGCATATAACAGATCTACGCATGCCTGATCCAGTGCAACCGGATCCGTAGATGCCAGAATTCCTGTATCATGCATATCCGGTTCTGACGGATTAGCTACGCAGTCACAATCTCCTTGATCCATATAATCAGAAACTGATTTTACGGCTTCTGCCATAGACTCTGTAAACGTGATAGAAGAGGTTCCCATTCCAAAACCGGTGTGTTTCTTTCTGCCACTATGAACCAGGGATTTACCTTCTTCCAGCATAGCTGATACTATCCCACATATTTGTTCCGGAGTTTTTTCCTGCACCATAAATCACTTCTGCTACGCCCTGCCGAATCGCTCTATGATGATCAATGTTTGCATACCCTAATTCCTGAAAAGGTTCCTCTTTCAATTGTAAAGCTGCATTTTCAGGACTCTTACTTCCGTCTGCGACCTGCTTCAGCAACTCCAGCAACTTGTTCTGTTCCATGGTAAGCAATCTCCTTTCACATCAATTCCAGTGTTTCGTTCATACTTCCCGTACGATAACCGGTCAGATCAACAGTAACGTACTGGAAACCATAAGACTTTAATTTTTCAGTCACATTGATCCGAACCTTTTCTTCTGCCAGTTTTTCAATTTCTTCCGGAAGTACTTCTATCCTTGCGATCATTCCATGTATTCTGACACGTACCTGGTGAAATCCATAATCCAGCAACAACTGTTCCGCTTTTTCCACCATACCAAGCTTTTCTCTGCTGATCGTTTCACCATATACAAATCTGGAAGACAGGCAGGCAAAAGATTGTTTTTCCCACGTCGGCAGTCCAAGTTCTTTTGAATACTCGCGAATTTCTTTCTTGGTTAATCCAACTTTTCTTAACGGACTTTTAATTCCAAGTTCTTTTACCGCAATCAGTCCTGGTCTGTAATCTCCATTATCGTCTATATTTGACCCTTCAACAATGTAAGCAGTTTTATATTCTTCTGCAATCTGACTGATCTTCTCAAATAATTCTTTTTTGCAGAGATAACACCTGTTAGGTGGATTCTTGGAAAATCCTTCAATATCAAGTTCTTCAGACTGGCAGATAATATGTCTGATTCCCTCCTTTTTGCAGAACTCTTTTGCTTCATTTAATTCTCTCTGAGGAAAAGAACAGGACTGTGCAGTTACTGCAATTACATTTTCTCCCAGAACATCGTGAGCAACTTTTAACAAAAATGTAGAATCTACACCGCTGGAAAAAGCAACTGCAACACTCCCCAGACTTTTCAGATACTCTTTTAAATCTTCTAATTTGTTTCCCATGGTACATTCCTCCCTGTTTTGCTTTTATTCTGAAAATATTCTTACGCAATTTGGTCTGTTAAAGTTTCTTGTTCCCATTCCATAGCTGATCTGCTGAATTGTCATAGTCGGTAAATCACCAAACTCCTTAACCCAGTATTTCAATAAAGCCTGCTGTTGCCTTTATATTTCTTCCGAAATTCTTCAGATAGCGGAGCACCGGATTGGGATCAGTATCTCTGCTTTTTCCTGGTGCAAAGCCGTGGAAATCAAAGAAACTCCGGCTTCCTTTTCTTTCATAAAAAAGCCATACCAGAAAACCGGCTACAATGCCGCATATCGTACAGGAAAACAACCGGATCATACTGGCTGTGGTTCCCAGAGCCATGCTATACATCATAAGCTATGGATTCAGAAGAACAGAACTCATCATAAAAGCAGCCAGCCAGTCATGCCGCATCCCTTTTTCAGAAAAAGAAGCTGCAATAGGTATGGTTCCATACATACAAAGCGGTGAAAGGATTCCAAGAACACTCGCGGGGATAACTCCCAGAACCCCCATATTCTTTCCTTGCATAGCAGTAAACAGCCTGTGTATTTTATCTTTGGCAAATACAGAGACCAGGGATCCTACTGCCATACCAAGAATCCAGTATCGGAATATCTGGCGAAACTGTACATCAAAGTAGTACCAGATATAAACAAACTCCCTGTGAAGAATTTCCAGCATAATATTACCTCATTTATTATTCATCAATGTTTACAATCGTATAATCCCTGCTTCCAAGTCCAACCTCTTCTGCATGTTTCAGTGTCATGAATGCATTTCTTGATTCCATACGATAGATAAGTGCTGCGTTATCATCATCGGAAGAATAAATCTGATTCACACACGCCTGATCAAGAGCAACCGGATCCGTAGATGCAAGAATACCGATATCATGCATATCCGGCTCTGTTGGGTTTTCCACACAGTCACAGTCTACAGACAGGTGATTCATTACACTGATATAGACCATATTTTCCGCACCGAGATAATCTCTTACATCAGTTCCTGCTTCTGCCATCCGGATGTCCTTCCGTTACGGATTCTGCTGTATAAAAACGTTTCATAATTGTTACCATCCTTTCCAACGTAAATAAAAAAGGCAGGAAGCATTCTTTTTACGGAACACTTCCTGCCTTGTAATTATTTTTCTTTATAAAGGAAAACTCCCCAGATATACCGGGGAGCTCCAGAAGCTATACCTTTCGGTCATACGGCTTCGTTGAAATTTTATATAGTACCCACTGTATCTTGATTGCTCAAGCGTGGGACTTAATCATAGTATTTCCTTTGTTCTTTTATTATATGCAACCAGCTATCAAAAGTCAACTATAAATTATAGGCTCTTCGGAATTTTCCCTTGACAAGTGCAAAATCTTCCGCTGTCAGTTCTCTGATGCAACCTCTTGAAACATCCAGTCTTGATTTGCTGACCGCCCGGATTTCTTCACACTGAACCATACTGTCTTTGTCTAAAAAATCGTATGTATGCATTTGTTCTGGTACCGTTCTGCATGGAACAACCATTTTGGCTTCATCCTGTGTAGCGGAATAAAGCAGAAACCAGGAATCCTGTGCTGGAAGATTATTTGAATTTACCTTTCCTTTTGCATCTGTAATGCAAACAACCACTATTTTTTCCGAAGTGTTGATTTTGTTATTGGACATGACCAGAACCGGACGCATCTTATTTTTTTCTGTTCCGATGTTATATCCCATATCACAAAACCAGATTTGTCCATGCAGAATCTGACGGCGTTTGTTGGAATTAAATTTTGATATTCGATTATACTCTACATTATTCTTCTGCCATGCAGCAATGTTATAATATTCTTGTGCTTCTGGAATCATATCTATCTCCTTTGAATGAATATCCCCATTATATTCCTTTTCGGATACTGCTTCAACAACATTTTGATAAAATATTTCAACGAATTTTCACTTCCTTTATTCTCTGCTACAACTAGCGGAGCTTGTCTCACATTCTGCACTTTTGGGGGACTTTCAGACACTTTTGGTGCCAGAGCATTGGCAGATAGGCCGTAGAGTATGGGCAAAGTTCCTCTTTTCGGACACATTTTCCACCTGAATACACCTGGCATACACCCCTGATATACTCCCCTGTTTCGAACACTTCCCTCTGCTTGGCTGCTTTTAAATACTCCTGCACAGCCGCCGCATCTGGGAGTTTCTGCTGAAACGGAAACAGGTTCCGGTCTGCTTTCTGCACCGTGACGATCCTGTATTCCTGGATGCCATCCACTGTCTGAAGATAAGCAAAGGGATGCTCCTGATAGTATGTTTCATCTGCATAAAAGTCCAGGCTCCCGAACATTGCACCGCTTTTCATATTGTGACCGTAAATGATGAGATTCCGGCTTTCGGACACTTTGCAGTCTGCCTGTA
>CAVBPN010000272.1:0-5480 GCA_963597235.1 bacterium | reverse complement strand
GTATGGCCACAAAAGAAAAAAACACAGCAACGCCATATGATCTTGACGGAAAGCCGCCTCTGAAACTGGCGATTCCGCTCGGCCTGCAGCATGTTCTGGCAATGTTTGTCGGAAACCTGACGCCGCTTCTGATTATTACAGGAGTCTGTGGTATTGAATCGGGAAGTGAACTTCAGGTGGCACTTCTTCAGAATGCCATGCTGATCGCAGGAATTGTAACACTGGTTCAGATTTATACGATCGGACCGATTGGAGGTAAATTACCGATTGTTATGGGAACCAGTTCCGGATTTATCGGAGTCTGCAGAAGTGTGGCGGTAACCATGGGAAGTGGTGTGGCCGGTTATGGAGCAATTCTGGCAGCTTCTTTCATTGGTGGTCTGTTTGAAACCGTGCTTGGCGGATTCCTGAAGCCGCTGCGTAAATTTTTTCCGGCAGTTGTAACCGGTACAGTTGTATTGTCAATTGGTCTTTCACTGATTTCTGTTGGTATCGGTTCTTTCGGTGGCGGAAGTACCGCTCCGGATTATGGTTCACTGGAGAATCTTTTTGTAGGTACGGTAGTGCTGATCGTGATCATTGCACTGAAACACGGAACTAAGGGATTTACCAGCTTTTCTTCCATTCTTCTGGGTATCATTGTCGGATATATTCTTGTATCTGTTATGGCACTGGTACTTCCAACAACATTTACCTATGTAGATGAGACAGGAGCCACGATTGAAGCAACAAAATCATGGGTCATCAATTGGAGCAAGGTAGTGGATGCATCCTGGTTTGCAATTCCAAAGATCATGCCGGTTAAATGGGTATTTGACGCGAAAGCAATCGTACCAATCTGCATTATGTTTGTAGTTACAGCAGTAGAGACGGTTGGTGATATTTCCGGTATTACAGAAGGCGGACTTGGAAGAGAAGCTACCGATAAGGAACTTTCCGGTGGTGTTATGTGTGACGGACTTGGTTCTTCACTGGCAGCAGTATTTGGTGTTCTTCCGAATACTTCTTTCAGCCAGAATGTAGGTATGGTTGCCATGAATAAGGTTGTAAACCGTTATTCCATTGGTATTGGAGGAATTTTCCTGATTGCATGTGGATTATTCCCGAAACTTGCAGCGTTGATTTCCATCATGCCACAGAGTGTTCTGGGCGGAGCAGCGGTTATGATGTTCTCATCTATCGTAGTCAGTGGTATTCAGCTTATTACAAAATGGCCACTTTCTCCAAGAAATGTAACGATCGTTTCTGTGGCACTTGGTGTAGGATATGGACTTGGATCTAATTCCGCAGTGCTTGCACAGCTCCCGAAAAGCATCAATCTGATCTTCGGTGGTTCTGGTATCGTGCCGGCAGCAGTATTTGCGATCATTCTAAATATCATTCTTCCGAAGGATGAGAAGACAGAGGTTGAGATGGCTGAGGAGATACTGGCGGAGAAGAAAGAAATGGAAGGGAAATAGAATAGGGAAATGAGAACAGGCAGGGACGAGTGGAATAAACTTGTGCCTGCCTGTTATATGCATGAAATGTTAGTATGATAGTAGTTCTGATGCCCGCAGGGGCAGTCTTAGAGGCTTCATTTCTGAAGCGGAATTTTCAAATTATTTTATTGCACTTTGAAAACAGAATATGGGGTTTACATGTGCGTTTAAATCGCCTATAATGATCGAGAATTAATGAGAGTCTTCAGGATTGAAGAAGGAGTTGGAATGATTGCCAGGCTTTCTTCTGTGGGGGGAAGCGTGGAAGATTTGACGTTATAAAGTGAAAGATATTGTAACTATAAAAAGAGTGCAACCCTGTATTGTGTTTGGCAGGCGTTACACTCTTTTTTCTAGGCTTTATGGAGTTTCATATAAGTGAGGCCGGTGATATCGGCAAGAATCCAGCCGATCGGTATTGCCATCCAGATACCTGTTTCTCCGATATATGCGGACAGGAGATAGGCCAGAGCTACGCGGGTTCCGAGTGATATGACGGTCAGGACGACGGACATGCCGGGTTTCTTGATCGCGCGATAATAACCGTACAGAAGGAACAGACACCCGATTCCGAAATAAAAGGCACCTTCGATGCGAAGGTAACGCATGCCGAAAGCGATAACTGCAGTTTCTTTTGCACTGACGAAGATTCGCATCAGCGGTGCAGCGAAGATACATACGACTGACGAGATCACAATGCAGAAGAGAAAGCTGATCAGGAAGGATTCTCTGGTTCCTTTACGGATTCGTTCTTTTTTACCGGCACCATAATTTTGTGCGATAAAAGTGGAATATGCGTTACCGAAATCCTGCACCGGCAGGTAGGCGAATGTGTCAATTTTGACAGCGGCGGCAAAAGCGGCCATAACGACCGGTCCAAAGCTGTTTACCAGTCCCTGGACCATCAGAATACCAAAATTCATGACAGACTGCTGAACACAGGTTATGGAAGAAAGATTTCCAATCTCGCCGAGAATCTGACGGTTGAATTGCAGATTTTCTCTGGAAGGCAGCAGGTCACGGCATTTCAGCAATACATAGAGCGCGATGCCGATTCCCGAAACATACTGTGCGATCACTGTCGCCAGCGCGGCTCCGCGGATGCCCCATGGAAAGACCGTGACAAACAAAAGATCCAGTCCGATATTCAGGACAGCAGAGACAGCGAGAAATACCAGTGGAATCGTGGAGTTTCCAAGCGCACGGAGCAGGCAGGAAAAATAATTATACAGTGAAGTGGCAACAATTCCTGCAAAGATCACAAGCAGGTAAGCCTTCATGCCATCCCATATTTCATCCGGCACACGCAGGAAATGCAGGATCGGGTCGATTCCTATGTATACCAGAACATTCAGAATCACTGTGACAGCCATGATCAGAACAAAGGCATGTACGATTGCACTCCGCAGGGAATCCTGGTCATTTTTCCCTTTATAAATAGAGAAAAGAGCCCCTGATCCCATGCTGAGACCCAGAAAAATCGAAGTCAGAAAAGTCATCAGAGTGTAGGCAGAGCCCACCGCTGCCAGCGCATTACTTCCAAGTACACGCCCCACGATCAGCGTATCTGCAATATTATAGAACTGCTGCAGAAGGTTGCCGGCCATCATCGGCAGTGCAAACAGCAACAGCGAGCGGGAAATTTTCCCCTCAGTTAAGTCATGATACATTTTTGTTACCTCATCCAATAAATCTATATGTTATTATAGCATGTTGAAAAAGAGACTTCCATAGACGAAAGTTCGATATTGATAAGATAAGGGTGAAAAAGTCGGAAAATTTTATGTTATGTATATAATTTTAAAATATTAACAAAATTTTGAATGAAAAAATTCGATATTTGGTTAATCTGTTTCTGGATGTAGTGCTATACTTCTAACCGTAAAAAGTAAACAGAACTTAACAAAACCTCCTTTCACAAAACAAAGTTGAAGGCTGCTAAGCATCAGATTTTTGGAGGAAAAGACAAATGAATACTTTAAAAGCTGAAAAAAGAAGCATGAACGTTAAGGCAAAAAGACTGAGAAGAGAAGGATACGTTACAGGTAATGTATTTGGTCGTGAGATCGAAGGTTCCATTCCGGTAAAAATGCTGAAAACCGAGGTTGACAAACTGTTAAAGACTGACCACAAAGGAAGCCGGGTAATGCTGGACGTAGAAGGCCAGACATACGATGCACTGATCAAAGAGGTTGACTTTAACCCACTGGCAGGCAGAGTTGATGAGATTGATTTCCAGGCACTGGTAAGCAATGAAAAAGTACATTCTGTTGCAGAGATTGTAATTGTAAACCATGACAAAGTAGCAGACGGTGTTCTTCAGGAGAACATGGAAGAAGTAAACTATAAAGCTTATCCATCCGCACTGGTTGATAAAGTAGAAGTAGATGTAGCCGGATTTAAAGTTGGCGATACTATCCGTGTTAAAGACTTAAGCCTTGCAAAAGATAAAGACATCGACATCAAAGATGATCCGGAAACTGTTGTAGTAACAGTAGTTACCGTTCATAACGGAGCTGTTCCGGAGACAGTAACAGATGAGGAAGAAGCCGAAGAAGCTAAATAAGTTCCTCAGAAACTCACACCTATATATTTTATAAGACAAAGGATTCCTCCTGTAGAGTTGATTCACAGGAGGGATTTTTTTTGCTTCGTGAGAGAAATTCCACGTGATCTGGGGAGTGAAAAATAATTAATTTTTTATAAAGTCTCTTGAAATAAATAAGAACAAATGGTACTATACATGTAAAGCATATTTTCTATAAGTCTGAGGCACTTGTGCCGTCTATTTTCTAATATCACTTCAGAAATCCATGCTTTTAAATCAATCAAAATAAAAAGCAGGGGTTTTGAGAGAGATATTACTTTACGTTTTGGCTCCTGCAATAACAGGAGGTGCTGCCTATGGCAAAAAGTAAAAAGAATCGTAAAGTTACAGGAAAGAAAAATCAGACAGTAAAAAGAACGCAGGTGATGAGTAACCTATTGACGGCAAACAGAAAGTATAAGGATACAGTGTTCCGAATGCTGTTTTCGGATAAGGAGAATCTGTTATCGCTGTATAATGCAATCAACAGGACCGCATATGAGGATGCTGCAGAACTGGAAATTGTGACGCTTGAGAGTGCAGTCTATATGGGAATGAAGAATGATCTGGCATTTATCATAGACATGAATCTGCTTTTGTATGAACATCAGTCGACGTATAACCCGAACATACCGTTGAGAGATCTGTTCTACATATCCAGTGAATACCAGAAACTGGTAGATCATAAATCTTTGTATTCTTCTGTTTTACAGAAGATTCCGGCACCTTATTTTATAGTGTTTTATAATGGCACAGAGAAGGCAGAAGATTGTTGGGAGAATGCATTATCTGAGGCATATGAAAACCTGACCGGCGAGCCGAGGCTGGAATCGAAGGTTATTACTTTAAATATCAATGAAGGTCATAATAAAGAACTGATGGAACAGTGCCGGACGTTGAGAGAATATGCACAGTATGTAGCTAAGGTACGTAAATACACGAAAGAAATGAGCCTGGATGCAGCTGTAGAACGAGCAGTAAATGAATGCATTCAGGAAGGAATCCTGGAAGATTTTCTCCGGGCCAACAGAGCAGAGGTTATCGCGATGAGTATATTTGAGTATAACAAAGATGAAGAGGAAAAGAAGCTCCGGAAGGCTGAATATGAGGCTGGTTATGATTCGGGTTATGATGATGGAAAACAGAATGGATTGGAATTAGGAATTATTAAAGAAAAACAAGAAATAATCCAGTTGATGTTGAGAGCAGGCGAGTCGGTTGAGAAGATTGCGCAGTATACAGGATATACGGTGGAGTGCGTAAATACACAAAAGAAATGAGCCTGGATGCAGCTGTTGAACAAGCAGTAAATGAATGCATTCAGGAAGAAATCCTGGAAGATTTTCTCCGGGCCAACAGAGTGGAGGTTATCGCGATGAGTATATTTGAGTCAGATTTGAAAGTCTTGATAT
>CAVBPN010000271.1:0-7475 GCA_963597235.1 bacterium | reverse complement strand
TATCATTGACGCTCCTGTACATCGTCCACAGTGTGTTGAGACAACAGCTATGGGAGCCGCTTATCTTGCGGGACTTGCTGTTAAATACTGGACAAGTAAGGAAGAAGTCCTTCAGAACTGGACGATTGATAAGACCTTTACACCTGAAATTACAGAGGAAGAAAGAAGTAAACGCATTCGTGGCTGGAACAAAGCAGTTAAATATGCTTATGGCTGGGCACGTGACGAAGAAAACTGATCACAGCAGTAGATAAATAAAATACAAAATATAATTTTATATTATGGCAAGAGAGAAGAGAGCCTGACATTAGATCCATAACATATGGGTTTATTTGTCAGGCTTTTTCTTATATATAAAAGTTTGAAGTGGACTTGTCCGCTTTGATTCAGAGATTTTAACGACGAGGAGGAAAAGAAAAATGGAGAAATATGACGTAATCATTATTGGTGCCGGAGTGACCGGAACTGCAATCGCCAGAGAACTTTCCCGATATGAAGGCAGGATTGGTGTACTGGAAAGAGAAGAAGATGTGTGCTGTGGAACTTCAAAAGCAAACAGTGCGATCATTCATACAGGTTTTGATGCAGAACCGGGAACTTTGAAAGCAAAACTGAATGTACGGGGAAATCAGCTGGTTGGGGAACTGGCAGAGAAACTGGATTTTCCATTTAAGCGGAATGGTTCGCTGGTTCTCTGCCTGAATGAAAAGGATTATCCAAATCTGCAGAAGTTATACGAGAAAGGTGGTGCGAATGGAGTGAAAAATATTCGGATCCTGAATCGTGAAGAAGTTCTGAAACTGGAACCAAATGTCTCAGATAGTGTATTTGCAGCTCTGTATGCACCAACCGGTGGAATCGTATGTCCGTTTAATATGACGATTGCTTTTGCAGAAAATGCCTGCGAAAATGGTGTGGAGTTTCATTTTAATACAGAAGTAAAAAAGATTTCCCGTGAAACAGAAATATGGAAGATTGAAACATCAAAAGGCGATTTTTCGGCAAAATGTATTATTAATGCGGCCGGAGTTTATGCAGATGCTTTCCATAACATGGTCAGTGAAAAGAAAATCCACATTACTCCACGTAAAGGTGAATACTGTCTTCTGGATAAGACTGCCGGAACACATGTCAGTCATACAGTTTTTGCATTGCCGGGGAAATTTGGAAAAGGTGTTCTGGTAACACCTACCGTACATGGAAATCTTCTGATTGGCCCGACAGCAACAGATATAGAAAATAAAGAGGGCGTCAATACTACATGCGGTGGTCTGGCAGAGGTACTTACAAAATCGGCTAACAGTGTCAGAAACATTCCGACAAAACAGATTATTACTTCATTTGCCGGACTTCGTGCGCATGAAGACGGAGACGACTTTATTATTGAAGAAACGGAAAAAGATTTTATAGACTGCGCGGGAATCGAATCCCCGGGATTATCCAGTGCACCGGCAATTGGTGAGATGGTTGCAGATATCCTTAAGAAAAAATATGATCTGAAAGAAAAAGAAGATTTTATTTCCACAAGAAAAGGAATTGTTGATCTGAATAGTATGACACTTGAGGAAAGAAATGAATATATCCGGCAAAATCCGGCCTATGGAAATATCATCTGCCGCTGCGAAATGATCAGTGAGGGAGAAATCATTGATGCGATAAGAAGGCCAGTTGGAGCCAGATCTCTTGATGGTGTCAAACGACGTACCAGAGCAGGCATGGGCAGATGTCAGGCAGGATTCTGTTCACCAAGAACCATGGAAATTCTTGCAAGAGAACTTGGAACTCCGATTGAGGATATCACAAAATCCGGCGGCTCTTCCAGAATTATTGAAGGCACAAATAAAGATTCATTTCAGGAGGGAAACAGATAATGAAAACCTATGATATTGTGATTATCGGTGGTGGTCCGGCAGGTTTATCAGCAGCCGTAGCAGCACGAAAAAGTGGGACAGAAAATATTCTGATTCTGGAAAGAGACAAAGAACTTGGAGGGATTCTGAATCAGTGTATCCATAATGGATTTGGACTTCATACATTTCAGGAAGAACTGACAGGCCCTGAATATGCCGGTCGTTTTATTGCACAGGTCAATGAACGGAATATTGAATACAGGCTGAATACAATGGTTATGGATATCAGTTCAGACAAGATTGTGACGGCAATGAACCGTGAAGAAGGAATGTTCCAGATTCAGGCAAAAGCGGTGATCCTTGCTATGGGATGCAGAGAGCGTTCCAGAGGAGCACTTAATATTCCGGGTTATCGTCCTGCGGGAATCTTTTCAGCCGGAACAGCTCAGCGTCTTGTAAATATAGAAGGATATCTTCCGGGGCGTAAAGTTGTGATCCTTGGCTCAGGTGATATCGGTCTTATCATGGCACGAAGAATGACACTGGAAGGGGCGGAAGTGCAGGTCGTTGCAGAGCTGATGCCGTATTCCGGCGGCCTGAAAAGAAATATTGTACAATGTCTGGATGATTTTGGTATTCCACTGAAACTGAGTCATACTGTAATTGATATAAAAGGAAAAGAAAGAGTCGAAGGAATCACTCTTGCAGAAGTTGATAAAACTGGAAAACCAATTCCGGGTACGGAGGAGAAATATGAATGCGACACGCTGCTTCTTTCAGTCGGTCTGATCCCGGAAAATGAAATTTCCCGTGGAATGGGAGTTGAATTAAATCCGATCACGTCCGGACCAAAGGTAAATGAAAGTCTGGAAACAAACCTGGAAGGTGTATTTGCCTGCGGAAATGTGCTTCATGTTCATGATCTGGTTGATTTTGTATCAGAAGAAGCGGCAGCAGCCGGACGAAATGCATCTGTTTATGTCAGAGAATGTGATAATACAGATTCGAATGATATGGTAACAACAAAATCTGATACACAGAATGCATGTGATAAATTCCGTGAAATTTCTCTGTCGGCAGAAGAAGGTGTACGCTACACAGTTCCATCTGTGATACGTATGGAACACATGCCGGAAGAGCTGACAGTTCGTTTCCGTGTCGGCAGTGTATACAAAAACTGTTATATCAGCTGTTATTTTGACGGAGAAAGAATTCTTCACCGGAAACGTCCGATCGTGGCACCGGGAGAAATGGAGCAAATCAGACTGACAAAAGATCAGCTGGAGAACTATCCGCAATTAGATAAGATCACATTTAAGATTGAGGAGGCATAGAGCTATGGAAATAAGAAATCTGATCTGTATCGGATGTCCGATGGGGTGTCCGCTTACAGTAAAAACAGGCAACGGAGAAGTACTAAGTGTAGAAGGTAACACCTGTAAAAAGGGTTCCGTTTATGGAAAGAAAGAAGTAACAGCACCCACCCGTATTGTGACTACAACGGTTCGGGTTTCCGGTGGTACAGAACAGATGGTATCAGTCAAAACCGAGAGCGATATTCCAAAAGGCAGAATCTTTGACTGCATCCATGCTCTCAAAGACATTATCGTTCCTGCACCGGTACATATCGGAGATGTGATTCTTCATGATGCTGCAAGCACCAGAGTCAATATTATAGCAACAAAAAATATAGAAGAAACTACTTCCGCCAGCTGATATCAGAGTTTGTAAAATCTGCTTTATGAAATCCATACAATTCCATTGACAATCCCCCATGAAAAGTCTATCATAAAAATAGTATGTTTTCATGAAGAATCCACCTCATACAGAGGTGGATTCCGTTCAGGAAAGGGTATACGTTGCTGTTTGCTGCATTCACAGCAACATAACACCAACAAAGGAGAACTACATATCATGACAATATCCATGATAGGCATAGATCACGACAGAGCACCCGTGGATATCCGGGCTTTGTTTGCGTTTACAAAGAAAAATGCCGGTGAAGCAATGGAAAAACTTAAAGAGACAGCCGGAATCCATGGCTGTATCATCCTGTCAACCTGTAATCGCCTTGAAGTCTGGGCAAGCTATGAGGATGATCAGGAAATTTCTCTTTACCAGTGTCTTTGCCAGCTTAAGAATATACAGGACGATTCTTATGAATCCTATTTTATTACAAGAACAGACCGCGACGCTGTAGAACATCTCTTTTATCTGGCAGGAGGACTGAAATCCCAGATCCTTGGAGAGGACCAGATTCTGACACAGATCAAAGATGCACTGAATCTTGCACGGGAGCACTTTACTACGGACAGTGTACTGGAGGTGCTTTTCCGTATGGCTGTGACAGCCGGAAAGAAGATTAAGACAGAGGCTCCTCTTGCACATGGTAATCCATCCGTTATCCATCAGGCAGTCAGTTATCTGAAAGAACAGGGATATGACATGCATGGAAAGATCTGCATGGTAATCGGCAACGGAGAGATGGGTAAAGTTGCAGCCCAGACTCTTCGTGATGCAGGAGCAAATGTGACAGTAACCGTCCGGCAGTACCGGAGCGGAATGGTAAGTATTCCAATCGGATGCAGCCGCATTCATTATGGAGAACGTATGAATTTTCTGCCGAACTGTGATGTTGTAGTCAGTGCGACTGCCAGCCCGAATTTTACACTGAGAGAGGAATTGTTTCGGGATATTCTGTTTAAAAAACCTCTTCTTCTTCTGGATCTTGCGGTTCCGAGAGATATTGAACCATCTCTTGGCAAAAAAGAGAACATCACACTTTATGATATGGACAGTTTCCGGACAGAAAAACTGTCACCGGAAGCGAATGAAAGTCTGATCAAAGCGGCTAAAATCGTAGAAGAGCAGATGGCAGAATTTTTCCAGTGGCTGGATGGCAGAGATATCATTCCGCGAATCCAGGAGATCAGAGCGGAAGCAGTACAGGATCTTAACCTTCGTATTGAAAAGATCCTGAAAAAGACACCTATGCAGGAAGACGACAGAGCAAATCTTCTTGAAGCAGTAGATACAGCTGCCGGAAAAGTTGTCAATAAGATGATCTTTGGACTCAGAGACAGCCTG
Organism: bacterium; assembly: GCA_963597235.1. GTDB lineage: Bacteria > Bacillota > Clostridia > Lachnospirales > Lachnospiraceae > Blautia_A. The sequence goes on along the minus strand of CAVBPN010000271.1, from coordinate 2,538 downwards.
AACCAGGAGGCTTTTCTGGAATGTGTGGCAGGATTGGAGAAAGTATATGAAGAATAAACGATATTTTCCGATGTTTATCGATCTGTCGGATAAAAAGATCGTAGTTGTTGGGGGCGGAAATATTGCAACCAGAAGGATTCGGACATTATTACAGTTTACAAGAAATATTACTGCGATTGCACCGAAATCAACTATGGAATTGCAGGAACTCGGTAAAACAGGATATGTAAATCTCATCACACGTCCGGTAAAAAGGTCAGATTTTGATATGGCCTATATGGTGATCGCTGCTACGAATGACTGGAAATTGAATGATGAAATCTACCGTGTCTGTAAGGAAGAAGGTATTTATGTCAATGTTGCAGATGATAAAAGTAAATGCGATTTCTATTTTCCGGGTATTTATATGAAGGATGAAGTCGTGATAGGAATCACAGCCAGCGGACTGGATCACAGCAGAGCAAAAAAAGTCCGTCTGGCAATTCAGGAAGCAATGGAGGCATCAGATGACACAGACAATCGCGAAGAATAAAGTTATTATCGGAAGCAGAGAGAGTCGTCTTGCTGTCTTACAGAGTGAGATGGTTCGTTATTACATAAAAGAACAGCATCCGGAACTGGAAGTTGAAATTCTCACAATGAAAACAACAGGAGATAAGATCCTTGACCGTACTCTTGATAAAGTTGGGGGAAAAGGTCTTTTTGTAAAGGAACTGGATAAGGCACTTCTGGAAGGAAGAACGATGTTATCCGTACACAGCCTGAAAGATATGCCAATGGAAGTACCGGAAGAACTGCCATTGCTTGCATTTTCAAAAAGAGAAGATCCAAGAGATGTTCTTGTTCTTCCGGAATGTGCTGACAGTCTGGATCCGACTAAGCCATTGGGTTGTTCCAGCCTTCGGCGCACATTACAACTGAAAGAGCTTTATCCGGAAATGAAAGTAAAAAGTATCCGCGGAAACCTTCAGACGAGACTGCGTAAACTGGATGCGGGAGAATATTCCGGACTTATTCTTGCGGCAGCAGGATTAAAACGTCTCGGTCTTGAAAACAGAATCCATCGTTACTTTTCGGCAGATGAGATTCTTCCGGCTGCAGGGCAGGGAATTCTTGCCGTACAGGGACATAAAGATCTGGCGTATGAATATCTGGATGGATATAAGGATGAAGATGCATGGATCGCAGGTACTGCGGAGCGTGCTTTTGTCAGATATCTGGATGGAGGCTGCTCCTCCCCGGTAGCCGCGTTTGGCGTTGTCGAAGGGGATGAACTGTTCCTTCGCGGACTTTATTACAGAGAAAGTGATGACAGCTATTTTAAAGACAGCATCCGGGGACCAAAGACAGAAGCTGCAGATATTGGTATGCGTCTTGCAAAGCAGATGAAACAGGATCATGAAAATCAGATAAATAAAGAACATACAGGAGGAGAGTCATTATGAATAAAGGAAAAGTGTGGCTTGTAGGAGCCGGACCGGGTGATATCGGACTCTTCACACTGAAAGGTATGGAAGTACTTCAACAGGCAGATGTAGTTGTATATGACAGTCTGGTGGGACAGGGCGTTCTTGCAAAAGTTCCAACAGAAGCCCGTCTGATCAATGTCGGTAAACGTGCGGATAAACATACGATGCCACAGGAACAGATTAACCAGGTACTTCTTGAGGAAGCACAGAAAGGATACCGCGTTGTTCGTCTGAAAGGCGGAGATCCGTTCCTTTTTGGACGTGGAGGAGAAGAACTGGAACTTTTGACGGAAAATGATATTCCGTATGAAATCGTTCCGGGAGTTACATCTTCAATTGCAGTTCCGGCGTATAATGGAATTCCGGTGACGCACAGAGATTTTTGCTCTTCCGTGCATATCATTACCGGACACAGAAGAGCCGGAAAGGAATATGACATTGATTTTAAAGCACTTGTCAATACAAAAGGAACGCTTGTATTTCTGATGGGAATCGCGGCTCTGGAAGATATCTGTCAGGGGCTTCTGGATGCAGGGATAGATCCGGAGATGCCGGCGGCAGTTCTGCAGAAGGGAACGACTGCGGACCAGAAAAAAGTTGTTGCAACTGTAGCCACTCTGAAACAGGAGGTTGACCGTCAGGGGATTGAAACACCTGCAATCATTATTGTTGGTAAGGTCTGTGCTCTTGCAGATGAATTCGGATGGTATGAACAGCTTCCGCTTGCAGGCTGGAAAGTTCTTGTGACCCGACCAAAGGGACGCAGTTCACGTACGGCAGATGAATTACGGAGAAGAGGTGCGGAAGTGCTGGAACTTCCATCGATTCGAACAGTTCCGCTGGAGGATCAGAGTAAGCTTACAACTGCATTTGATGAGATCTCTTCCTATCAGTGGATTGTTTTTACAAGCCCGACAGGAGTAGAAATCTTTTTTGAGGAACTGAAAAAAGCACATAGAGATATCCGCAGCCTTGCTGGAATAAAGATTGCGGCAATCGGACAGGGTACCGCAAAAGTGCTGGAAGACAGAGGCATCCTGGTTGACCTGATCCCGGAAGTTTATGATGG
>CAVBPN010000270.1:0-2721 GCA_963597235.1 bacterium | reverse complement strand
CTGTTACGGAGTACAGTGGCTATACATGCTCTCTGTCCCACTGCTGCCCCCATCCATACTACATCATGATTTCCCCACTGGATATCCAGAGAATGATACTGCATCAGGCGGTCCATAATAAAATGCGGTCCAGGACCACGGTCAAAAATATCGCCCAGAATATGCAGCTGATCCACAACCAGACGCTGAATCAGTTCTGCCAGCGCAATGATAAAATTCTCCGCACGTCCAATCTGAATGATCGTATTCACAATAGAATCATAGTACGCTTCTTTATCCAGAACCTCTGCTTTCTCTGTGATCAGCTCCTCGATCACATATGCATAATCTGCCGGCAATGCCTTACGCACCTTTGACCTGGTATATTTGGATGCAGTTGTCTTGCAGACCTCGATCAGACGATATAACGTAATCTTATACCAGTTCTCCATATCCTCTTCTGTCTTTTTGACCAGCTGTATCTTTTCTTTCGGGTAATAGATCAGCGTAGCCAGTGCTCTTTTATCGCTGTTACTCAGCGTATGTCCGAATACGTCATCAATCTTTTTTCGAACAGCACCTGATCCGTTACGAAGCACATGAGAAAACGCCTCATACTCTCCATGCAGGTCTGACATAAAATGTTCAGTTCCTTTTGGCAGATTCAGGATTGACTGCAGATTAATGATCTCCGTGGATGCCTTTCCGATCGTCGGATATAACTCTGCAAGTCTCTGTAAATATCGTAACTCCTCTTTTTTCATAATCGTCTCCTTTTTGCTATGGTAGCATAACCGGAAATTTCTCCGGTAATTCCTGTTTTTCCTTTAAAAAAGCACTTTCTCACGCAATCACCCCATCAAACAGTGAGAACTGGTTAGACTGTGGGATATCTCCGAAGATTCCAAGATCATCCATCAGGTCAATGACTGTCTTGCTGACCTTCGTACGGTCACGGAAATCATCTTTTGACAGGAATTTTCCCTGTTTTGCTGCATCTACAACTGCCTCGGCAGCCTTATCGCCCATTCCGTCAATACAGTTCAGTGCCGGCATCAGTTTACCATCAATGATCTGGAAACGGTTTGCCTTTGCGCGATAAAGATCGATCGGCATAAATTCCAGGCCTCGTGCATACATTTCCTGCACGATTCTCATATCTTTGATCGTATCCTGTTCTTTCTTTGATGCTGCATCACCCTTTTTTCGAAGTTCTGCAAGATAGAAATCCAGTCTGTCACGTCCCATACACATCGTCTCATAAGAAAACGCTGTGGCACGGATACTGAAAAATGCCGCATAATATGCCAGTGGTTTAAAGACCTTAAACCATGCGATACGCCATGCCATCATAACATACGCAGCCGCATGTGCCTTCGGGAACATGTATTTGATCTTTTTACAGGACCAGATGTACCATTCCGGAACATTATGTTCACGCATGGTGGCTTCCCATTCTTCACGAAGGCCTTTACCCTTACGGACAGCCTCCATGATCGTAAAGGCAAGACTGCTCTCTACTCCCATACTGATCAGGTAGATCATAATATCATCTCGCGTACAGATTGCGGTGGAAATCGTTGCTTTTCCCTCTTCGATCAAAGTCTGTGCATTTCCAAGCCATACATCCGTACCATGCGACAGACCGGCAATACGGACCAGATCAGAAAAATATTTCGGCTTCGTATCAATAAGCATCTGCATGGCAAAATCCGTACCAAATTCCGGCACACCCAGGCACCCAAGTTTACATCCTCCGATATCCTCCGGTTTGATTCCCAATGCATCCGTACTTGCAAACAGAGACATAACCTCTTTACTGTCCAGAGGGACATCACGGGCGCTTAAACCTGTCAGGTCCTCCAGCATACGGATCATTGTCGGATCATCGTGTCCGAGAATATCAAGTTTCAGAAGGTTTCCATCGATGGAATGGTAATCAAAATGCGTTGTAATGATATCACTGTTCTCATCATTCGCCGGATGCTGCACCGGTGTAAATTTTTCAATTTCTACCCCCACCGGAAGAACGATGATTCCGCCGGGATGCTGTCCCGTTGTCCGGCGGATACCGGTGCATCCCTGTACGATACGGTTGATCTCACAGTAACGTTTATGCTGTCCGCGCTCTTCGTAATAATTCTTTACATAACCGAACGCAGTCTTTTCTGCGAGGGTACCGATCGTTCCGGCCTTAAATGTCTGGCCCTTTCCAAAGATAACCTCCGTATAACGATGCGCATTCGCCTGATATTCACCGGAGAAGTTAAGGTCGATATCAGGCTCTTTATCCCCCTTAAATCCAAGGAACGTTTCAAAAGGAATGTCAAACCCCTCTTTATTCATCTTTGCCCCACACTTCGGGCATACTTTATCCGGCATATCGCATCCGGCCATACCACCGAATTTCTTGACTTCCGGTGAATCAAAATCACTGTATTTACATTCTGGGCACAGATAATGCGGTGGCAGCGGATTTACCTCTGTGATACCGGACATAGTCGCCGCAAGTGAGGAACCGACAGATCCTCGGGAACCAACCAGATATCCGTCCTCGTTTGATTTCCATACCAGTTTCTGTGCAATGATATACATAACGGCATATCCGTTTGAAATAATAGAATGAAGTTCCTTATTCAGTCGGTCCTCAACGATTTTCGGAAGTTCATCCCCGTACATCTCATGTGCACGGTTAAAACAGATATCCTTTAAATCCTGATCAGAATTTTCAATGACCGGTGG
>CAVBPN010000269.1:10856-12192 GCA_963597235.1 bacterium | reverse complement strand
GTGTATTCCTGGGCTGTTACATCCAGATCCGGCACATACATTTTAATCCAGGACATTGATGTATTCATGTTTTATATCCACCTTTCGAATAAAATTCATTTAAATTATATCATCAGACTCTGAAATCCAGACGCTGACGCGTCTGCCGATCCACCTGCGGTGGCTCTCAAAGATTTCATCGTTAAACCTGCATAGAAATTTCGGAAATTCCCCGATATTCTATCGGGGAAGCCGTTCAATTCTGTCGAATTGAACTAGAACTGCTTAAGGAATCTAACGTCGTTCTCATACAGAAGTCTCATATCGTCGATCTCGTATTTGAGAAGTGCGATACGCTCAAGGCCTACACCAAATGCAAATCCTGTATATTCATCCGGGTCAATACCGCACATTCTCAGTACGTTTGGATGAACGGTACCGCATCCGAGGATTTCAATCCATCCAGAACCTTTACAGAAACGGCATCCTTTCCCGCCACATTTGAAGCAGGAAACGTCCACCTCTGCGCTTGGCTCTGTGAACGGGAAGTGATGTGGTCTGAATTTTGTCTTTGTCTCCGGTCCGAACAGTTCCTGTGCGAACTCCTGAAGAGTTCCCTTAAGGTCCGCGAATGTAATGTTCTTATCGATGACCAGACCCTCAATCTGATGGAAGGACGGGGAATGTGTTGCATCTACTTCGTCAGAACGGAATACACGTCCCGGTGCGATCATACGGATCGGCAGCTTGCCTTTTTCCATCGTACGAGCCTGTACCGGTGAAGTCTGGGAACGGAGAAGGATAGAATCATTGATAAAGAAAGTATCCTGCTCATCTCTTGCCGGATGGTCTTCCGGAATGTTCAGTTTTGTGAAGTTGTAGTCTGCGTATTCTACTTCCGGACCTTCTACGACTTCGTAGCCCATTCCGATGAAGATACGTTCTACTTCTTCCAGTGCAATGCTGTTCGGATGACGATGTCCGATCTTGGCTTTCTTAGCCGGAAGTGTAACATCAATCACTTCTGCTTTCATTTTTTCTTCGCGAAGTGCTTCCTCCAGTTTCTTTCTGGTTGCTTCCAGATGCTCCTCGATCTTTGTTCTTGTCTCGTTTACCATCTGACCAACCTTCGGACGGTCTTCCGGAGCAACATCTTTCATGCTCTTTAAGATTGCTGTCAGTTCACCTTTTTTTCCAAGGTAAGCAACTTTTACTTCATTCAGTCTCTCCGGACGATCTGATTCTTCGATCCGTTTTCTGGCTGCTTCCGCCAGTTCCTGAAGTCTTTCCTTCATATCCATGTCTTTTCTTCCTCCTTTATCTTATAATAGCAAGATTTCGTCCGAAGAACTTACGT
>CAVBPN010000269.1:7369-10846 GCA_963597235.1 bacterium | reverse complement strand
CCGCCAGTTCCTGAAGTCTTTCCTTCATATCCATGGTTTGTATCTCCTTTTTGTTTAGTATTCAAATGTCTGGTCAGTAATCGCAAATATTCTGCTGTCTTCAAAAAAGCATTAAAAAAACCCCGTCCCACAAAAAGGGACGGAGTCATTATCCGCGGTACCACCCTGTTTCCCATGAACAAAATCCACGGGCACTTGAGTCATGCTTAACGCGCATCAACGTCACTTCCTACTGATAGATTTCAGAAATGAAGCTCTGGCGGGAAATTAAGAAACTGTCTGAACTTAAGGGGGCTTACAGCCGCTGACTCCCTCTCTCTGTAAGAAAACAATCTCCTGAAAACGCCTTCACAGCCTTTTCTTATGATAACCATTCGGTTATGCTCTGTTATTTACTATGCCACAGTGCAAAAAAACTGTCAAGCAGTTTTTTTATTCCCTGCCATAAAGACATCTGTGCCTGGCGGAATTCTTTCTCGAAATAGGCATTGATCTCTGCACCGTACAGGAGCAGATTCATGCACACGTACAGCCACAGCATGACCATGATCAAAGCTGACAGACTTCCGTACATATTGCTGAAATTCGGAAAGAATGTAAAATACAGTGAAAAGAAGTATGAAAACAGTGACCACGCTACTGCAATAATAAACGCACCCGGTACCTGACTTTTCAGGGATGCCTTTCTATTCGGCAGATATCTGTATAATACAAGAAATACCAGAAACAGTACGACAAATACCAGAAATGTCTTTGCACTCAGGAGTCTTCCCAGCATCCTTCCAAGAAGCGGAGCATGAATCACAAGTGCCGCATGAATACGGTTACCCATAACCAGAAGCAGAAGACTTATGATGATCGCGATCACAAACAACAGCATATAAAGCATGGAATACAGACGATTCGTCAGCCAGTTTCGTGTTTCTTTCACATGATAGATCACATTGAGTCCCGCGATCAGAGACTGCATGCCCTTACAGGATGACCACAGTGCAAATACTCCGGAAATAGGCACGACTGCCGCACTTTTTGTAAATACTTCTGCAATGATCTTAAGCACAAAATCCTGCAGATTCAACGGAACAAATCCAAGTATCGCCTGTCTGAGCATACGATACGTTAATGGTGTATACTGAACAAGTGCTGTAAGCACCAGTACAAAAGGAATAAACGACATAATCAGAAAGTATGCCGCCTGCGCAGCGTAAGCACCTATATGATCTTCCTGCATTCGTTTCACAAATCCAAGGATCAGACCAAGCGTGCCCTTATCTGTTTTTTTTCCCATATTTTTTCTCCCGATAGTTACAATTTCATTACTGCTCACTTCGTTCACAATAAGATAATCTAATCTATTTTACCATGAAATATGCTCTGTGTCATCCCAGATTTTCTATCGTAACATTTCGAAAAAAATAGTCCAGTATTTCTTTGTAATCATAGCCCTCTTCTGCCATCCGGTTTGCCCCTGTCTGGCTCATTCCAACACCATGTCCGTATCCTTTCCCGGATATAAAAAGGTTTCCCTCCGGCATTCTCTCCAACTCAAAATAAGCACTTGGCAGAAGTTTTCCACCCTGCGTCTCTGTTCCGTCTTTTTCTGTGATCGTACAATTTACTGGGGTCAGGAACTCACGTATCTCATATTCATTTTCTATTTTAAATGAGTTTCCTCCCGCCAACACGATCTCAAGTCCTGTCACAGCTCCGCTTTCGCTGCGTTTTACCACGCTGATTCCCTGTAACGCATCCTCTTTTCCTGTTCTGTCTCCGGCTCTTTTTTCCAGCATTTTCCATGGAATCTCTACCTTCCAGCTACTCCACGGCTCCTCTTCATCAAACTCGCAGGGAACACTTTTAAGATAAGGTGCTGCACTGGAACTTCCCCATATCTCGTCTGTACTGGTTACACCTGCTGATGTCGAAAAATAATATGCTTCTACCGCCTCTCCATTCTGACACAGAATCTGGCTCTCCGTTTCTTTCACGGCCTCTGTCGCCGCGTCCTGCAATGCTATATTGCCATACACCTGAAAACTCACACTGTCATCCACATCTGCTTCCAGTTCCCCAAGAGCATGTTCCTGAATCTGTTTCCTTGCATATGTTCTTGCACACACTGCCTGTGCTTTCAGTGCTTCTTTTTCATATGTAGAAGGCATCTCACCTGGTACAACTCTTGTCAGATATTTTTCAAGTGAAAGTTCATTGATCACTTCTAATCCTTCCTCTTCCGGAATGATCTCTATGCTCCCCTCATAAACGGGATTCCCGGATTGTCTCTCTATGGACAGGATCTGAATCCCGTCTTTTTGTGCCGGGATCCGAACTTTATTCCCTTTTTGTTTCATTTCCTCCGCTCTGTACGTTATCTCTTTTCCATTATAGGATACCGTGACCTCATCATGATATCTGGAACTGAAATCTGTCGTTGTCAATAATACCCGTATCACAGGATCAGCAGCTGATACATTTACCGGATGCATGCACCACATATTGATCAATACCAGGATTATCAGTGCAATTACCATCCGTCGTCTGTAAAACAAAGCTCTCTTTTTATCCCAATTGTTCAAATAAAAAAATCCGACTCTCTTCATACTGCATTATATGAAAAGAATCGGATTCATAACCTCATTATTTATTTCTTTACAGAGAATCGATAAATAGTTTCAGAATAATAACGTTCTCCCGCATCCAGGACAGGTGAATGGAAATTCTCAACATTCACTGCATTCGGTTCTACCTGAGTTTCCAGGCAGAAAGCTTCGCGTTTATTATAAACATGACCATTCTTACCATGTTCCTGAGCAACAAAATTCGCCGCATAGAACTGTACACAAGGGCAGTCAGTAAGTACATTCATCTGGATTCCGGTCTTCTCTGACCATGCCTCTGCAATTTCTCTGATGCTCGCTTTATTATATCCATCTGTCACATAATTGTGATCATATCCACCGGTAATCTTCAGCTGTTCAAAATCAGCCTCGATCTCATCACCGATCTGATGTGCCTTACGAAAATCCATCGGTGTACCTTCTACCGATGCATTCTCGCCAAGCGGAATCGAACCTTCACCAACCGGCGTATACTGTTCTGCATGGATCGTTACATACTGATCCATCGCACTGCCGCTTCCCTCACCCGCAAGGTTGAAGTAGGAATGGTTTGTCATATTTGCAACTGTTGTCTGGTCACAGATACCACCATAAACAATACGCAGTTCATTTTCTTCCGTCATTTCATATGTAACAGAAACATCAAATTCTCCAGGGAATCCGTTTTCTCCATCCGGACTGATTCTGGAAAAAGTGACTGCATTTTTATCTTCGGAAATATTGGAAGCTGTCCACAGTTTCTTCTCGAATCCATTCGGTCCGCTGTGAAGGTTATTCGGTCCCTCATTTGGTGTCAGGGTGATTTCTTTACCATCAAGTGTAAATCTGGATCCTGCAATACGGTTTCCACTTCTTCCGA
>CAVBPN010000269.1:0-7359 GCA_963597235.1 bacterium | reverse complement strand
CTTCCGATCGTTGCCCCGAAAAAGCATCCATTAACTTCATATCCTGCCAGATCATCATATCCAAGAACAACATCTGTCAGTTTTCCGTCTCTGTCCGGCACGCAAAGTTTTACAAGAATTGCGCCAAACTGCAGAACCTCTGCAAATGCTCCTGCTTTATTTTCCAGATGATAGATCTGAACTTCTTCTCCTGATGGCAATGTACCAAATGTTCTCTGTGTTACCATGTTTCTTCCTCCAATACCTAAACTCTTATATTTCTTCTTTTTTACTTTATCGGAACATTACGGAGTAATTTCCAATAAAGCAAAAAAGAGCCATATCTCTATGACTCATTTCTTTTTTCACAGGTCCCGGAATGCCGTTCCCTTCCATCTGACGCCTAGCCGCAGCCAGGTTGGGTGTCCGCAACTGGGGATCTGCCTACCACAACGAGAGGTCTGACATCACCACAGCGATTTAGGATTCCCTATTTGTCAATGTAGGTTCAAATTAAAAAGGGGTCTCGCACATTCCAGGAGTTATCCCGTACGTTTTTTCTGTTTTATATTTTACTCTATTGTATGTAATTTTTCAATACATAATACTGGAAAAAAAATCTGTTTCTTTTTCCGAATTAGTTGATTCCAAGAATCTTCTTTACGGTGTTTGGCATATCCGGTGCATCAACAACAGTATCATGCAGTACCGGTGCTGTACGGATTTCTTCTACTGCCTTCGGCATTCTGACACCGGAGATCTCCGAAAGTTTATCTGCCAGAGCAAAGTCATCCATTTCCTCTGTTTTATCTGCAACAGCGTCCATAACACTTCTTGTGAATTTATACGGACTTGCAGTAGACGCGATCACAGTTGGTGTATGGTCTTCTGTATCTGCAAGATATTTCTTATAAACACCGGCGGCAACTGCTGTATGAGGATCGATCACATAATCGCTGTTCTTATAAGTTGCATGGATTGCTTCTTTTGTTTCTTCTTCACTGCAATAGTTACCATAGAAATCAGCAAGACCCTTCTTCATATCCTCAGTGATGGTATACTCTCCGCCTTCACTTAAAGACTGCATCAGTTCTGCACATTTTTCTGCATCCTCACCCGTAAGACGGTAGATCAGACGTTCCAGGTTACTGGAGATCAGGATATCCATAGACGGAGAAGTTGTCAGGATAAAGTCTCTCTTTCTGTCATAAGTTCCTGTGCTGAAGAAATCAAACAGTACTTTATTCTCGTTGGATGCACAGATCAGCTTATTGATCGGGAGTCCCATCTGTTTTGCATAATATGCAGCAAGAATGTTTCCGAAGTTACCGGTCGGAACAACTACGTTGATCTTCTCGCCGGCTTTAACTGTACCCTGTCCAACCAGTCTGGAATACGCATATACATAATATACGATCTGCGGCACAAGTCTTCCGATATTGATAGAGTTCGCAGATGAGAACTGGAATCCTGCTTCATTAAGTTCTGCCGCCAGTTCGCGGTCATTGAACATTTTCTTGACAGCAGTCTGGGCATCATCAAAGTTTCCTGTGATTCCAACTACATAAGTATTATTTCCCTTCTGTGTGACCATCTGTTTTTCCTGGATCGGGCTGACACCATGTTTCGGATAAAATACGATGATCTTTGTTCCCGGTACATCTGCAAAACCGGCCAGTGCTGCTTTTCCTGTATCACCGGATGTAGCAGTCAGGATTACAATATCATTTCTTACCTGATTCTTTCTGGCAGCTGTTGTCATCAGATGTGGAAGGATAGAAAGTGCCATATCTTTAAATGCGATGGTTGCACCATGGAAGAGTTCCAGGAAATATGCTCCGTCCGCCTCATGAAGCGGTGCAATCTCTTTTGTATCAAATTTCTCATCATATGCATTCGCAATACAGTTTTTCAGTTCATCTTCAGTAAAATCTGTAAGGAAACGGCTCATAACTTCGTATGCTGTCTCCTGATATGTCATCTGTGCAAGTTTCTCTACCGGCACATCCAGTTTCGGGATCTCAGTCGGAACAAACAGCCCTCCATCTTCGGAAAGTCCTTTTAAGATTGCCATGGAAGCTGTTACTGTCTCGCCTTTTCCTCTTGTGCTTTTATATAATACCTGCATGTATCCTTCCTGCCTTTCTTGGGGTTTTCTTACATTTTTGCTCTTAGTATAACACGTTACCATGTAAAATTCCATACCCAATTATGTAAAAAATCCCGAAGGAACCAGTTGCTCCTTCGGGCTCTTTATACAATTTATGAATGACAGTCATTACTGCTGTACTTCTTCCGGATATGTATAGAATTCATGTACTCCATGTTTAAATAATCTTGTAAGATTTTTATCAAACCACTGGATATTATTCTTCGCAGCCGCAGATTTCTGAATAAAGAACAACGCACCCTCAGAATAATCCACACCTTCCAGTGCCTGCTTCACAGCTTCTTTTGTTTCATCAGACGGTACAACCTCGGAAATTCTTCCATCTGCAACCGGTGAAAACTGAGCCACACCATCTATGTACTGCCAGATCACATCTGTCGCATTATCCGGAAATTCCGAATATTTCACACGGTTCATGATAACATTTGCAACCAGGATTCTTCCCTTCAGATCCTCTGTACCCGCTTCTGCCTCCACAATCTGAAGAAGATTCTCATAATCCTCATCTGACATCAGTTTTGCAGAAGACGATGCTGAAACAACCTTCGCATCAAATGTATCCACGGTCGTCGCCATAGATTCACTGACATTCATTTCGATCGCACTGCTTGTAACTTTCTGCACACGCTGTCCAACAATCACGTCATCGCAGGAGATTCCGATACGGTTTACTGTTGAACCTGCTGCCGGTGTTGCATTGACTCCGGAAACCACTCCTGCAATTCCTGACGGAAGATCGTAATCCACACTCTCACTGTACAGACTGCTGCTTTCGTTCTCTGAAGCGGCATATACTTTATGTTTCTCCGTTCCTGCGAGCTTACATCCGCCTGTCACGGCAATCACGGTCAGGGCACAGACACTCAGAGAAACAAAGCTGTGAAGAGAAGAATTATGTTCTCTGCCGCTTTTATCCTTTTCGTTATGGGTTCCTGTCAATCTAGTTTTTCTCATACTCAAACATTCCTTGCATTTTCATTATGTCTTTTTTTCATAATTTATTTTATTTGTAACATTTCTGTAATGCATAAGCAAATTATATTTAATATGCGTAGATATGTCAAGTAATTTTTTCCAGTACTGTTTTTACTGACAGGAATATTATAGCTTTTTGCCATCTTTTCGGTCAAGAAAATTCGTTCGACCAGTTCTTATATAAATTTTCAAATATTGACAAAATAATTTCTTATCCGGTATAACGAAGTGCTTCGATCGGTTTCTTTGCAGCCGCTTTTCCCGCGGGATACAGGCCAAATACAATGCCGATCACTGCCGAAAAGGCCACGGATATCCATACGACCTGCATGTCCATCTGAAACTGCATGGTATCCATAAAAATTCCCGCAGCTTTCAAGATCACCCATGAAATTCCGATACCTGCCATACAACCCATAAAACTGACCATCAGTGCCTCGATCAGAAACTGCAGCATGATCATTCCTTTTTTTGCTCCAATCGCTTTACGGATTCCGATTTCTCTTGTTCGTTCTGTCACAGAAACCAGCATGATATTCATGATTCCAATACCTCCGACCAGAAGTGAGATTGCCGCAATCCCCCCGATCATCAGTGACATTGTATTATTTACACTTTCCATAGTGTCCATTATCTGGGACTGATCTGTTATGGTAAAAGCGTCCTCATCATTTCCAAATCGCTCCAGGAGAAGCTCTGTCAATGCATTTTCTGCATAGTCGAGTGTCTGCGTATCAGAAGCTGACGCATAAAACTGCGTTATATCAAGAATATTATCTGCTATTCTGGTCATCGTAGAATATGGTATATATCCTTCCAGATTTACACTCGTATCTGAAGAGTCATCATCCGAACTGCTACTCACAAATCCTGTGTTTCCGGTAAGCGACGAACTGCTCTCTTCGCTTAAAACACCAATGATCAGAAAACTCTGACCATTCAGAGAAACATTTTCTCCGGCCACGTCTGCTCTTCCCATAAGTTCTACTGCCGTATCATAAGTCAGAACAACGACATATGTGTGATTTTCCACATCCGCGTTCATAATATAACGTCCATATGCCAGCTCCATCTCCTGAATCTGTGCATAACTTCCGGTCGTTCCGATCAAAGTCATGGAATCGCTGGTATATCCGTTTTTTGCAGTCACACTGGTTCTGGAAACAGGTGCCACTGCCTGGATTTCATCCGGTTCCGCAAAATCAGACATTTCGCTTAATCGAAGCGGATTTTCTTTGTCATCCGTGATACTGACCGTCAGATAACTGGAGCCCATGCCGGAGATCTCATCTGTCACAGAATCAGTCGCTCCGTCCGCAATGGATACCAGGACGATCAGCGCCACAACTCCGATGATGATTCCCAGCATGGTAAGAAATGTACGTAATTTATTTACCGTGACTGCATGCCACGCCATTTTTACCGACTGAAAAAACATACGATCACCGCCTTACATTCCGGGTCCGCCCTGACCGCCGCCAGGAGCACCTCCCGAATTTCCACCAGGTCCTCCACCTGAATTTCCATCAGATCCTCCGCCAAATCCTGACATATCCGGCATTTCTCCGTTACCTCCCGGTCCACCTGACATATCCGACATTTCATTGCTACTGCTGCTCGACTGGCTATTGTCTGAGCGCATATAGTAAACGGTATCCCCTTCTTTAAGGCCATCTGTGATCTCGACGGTACTTCCATCTGTCAAGCCAGTTTGAATTTCCACTTCACCGGAAAGCGTTCCGTCCGATTCCTTTTCTGTATAAACAAATGTTTTATCGCCCTGCTCCTGCAATGCATTCATTGGAAGTGTAAGAACATCTTTTCTTTCTTCCGTTGTGATCGTTGCAGATGCGTTCATACCCTGTTTCATTTCATCATCTTTTGGAATCGTAATTTCAACTGTATATTTTGCAACACCTCCGTTTACACTTGCCGTACTTCCGATCTTTGTTACTTCGCCTTCAAATTCTTTGTCTTCGATCGCATCAAAGGTAACAACCGCTGTCTGACCTTTTTCTACGGAATTGATGTCCAGTTCATCCACGCTGACGGACAGACACATATTTTCATTCGGAGAAATTGTAAACGCAGTTACATCTGTACTGTACTGACTGGATTCTGTTTTTGAACTGCTCTCTGAAGAATCTGATGTCTCTGAACTTTGCTGTGCTGAAGTACTTCCAGCTCCCGAAGCAGCAGACTGCCCCGTTCCTCCTGTGTTTCCATTTGCTGTATTCCCTGAGCTGTTCTGGCTGCTTCCTGCAGCATTCTGAGCACCGTCGGATGTATTGCCTGTATTTTCATTATTTCCTGATGACACATTGTTCTGGCTGTTATTATCTGTACCGCTGTTTTCTGTTGTATTTCCATCTGAAGCTGTATTTCCATTGTTATCTGTTTTACTGTCATCATTTTCCTTTTTATCATCTGCGGCAGTCTGTGGAAAAACAATCTGAAATTCCAGTGTTTTACCATTATCCGTCACCTGTATACCGGATACTGTTCCGATTGTTGCTCCCTGTATACTGTTTGTAGTAAAACAATAGCCATCGGAAGCAGAAAGAAGAACCAGTGCCTGATAAGCAGTATCTGCTGCAAAAGTGCTGTCATTCGGGTTCCATGTGATCACACCTTTATAACTTCCATCAGAGGCATTGATTTCTGTAACTGGCTGTGCGCCTTTAACCGGTGCTGTAACCACAGCCTGTGTACTGCTTGAAGTACCTTCATTTACAATCGAAAAGCTGAGTTCCGTATCAACAGGCACCACATCTGCTCCCGGCTCAGTATCGGAACCATCTGTTTCACCTGATGTAATTTCCACTTCTGAAAATGCCTGTACATCTGTGGCACTGCTTCCATCATCAAATGAAAGTTTCTGAAATGAAACAACATTATCCCCTGATGCTTCATTTACGATCTGGTTATATGCCATCTGGGAAATACCGGTACTTCCAGATGATGTTGTTGAAGTATCGGTTGCCTGGCTGGCACTGACATTTACGTCCTGCACGGTTCCATCCTGATCTGCCGTAATCTGCGGATTTTTTGTCAGACTCAGAAGTTTTTTCAGTGTTGCTGTCCTTGCTTCCCTGGTTGCCATCAGTTCTTCATATTCCGAATCACTTTCTACTCCGTCCAAAACAAGCAGTTTTTCACCTGATGTTACTTTTTCATTTTCAGATACGGATACAGAAGCTACTGTTCCCGTAGTTCCTGTTATTTCAAAAGGCTCATGAATATAAAGAGTGCCGCTTCCGAGTTCCTTTCCATCTGCATCACTGACAGTAACTGTATCATCCAGTGTTGTTCCATTATCTGTCAGTGTTACCACGCAGGTATTTTCTTCAGTACTTTCTATTGTTCCTGACACGGTGCTTCCATCCGAAAGAGTAACTGTCACAGTGTCTCCAGTGGTCACATCAGTCACACTCTCAAGTTTCATCGCCATAAGTCCATCCAGAGAAAGTTCTATCAACGCCCCTTTATCCAGCATAACATCTGTTACTTCTGAATCAGCTGTCGCATAGATTGCCTTAACTCTTCCGGCAACTGTACTTGTAACTGTATTTGCTGTACTGTCATTCTGGCATTCACTGATTTTCTCATCCAGTTCTTCAATTTCTTCCTGTATATTTTCCACTGCACTCAGCACAGAAGATTTATCCACTGACGCAAGTACCGTTCCCGCCGAAACCTGATCTCCGCTTTCAACGTAAACTTCACTTACGGTCAGTCCTGAAGGAATCGTAACTGCCTGCGCCTCATCCAGCTCAAGATTTCCGGTTCCTACAATCGTATTGGAAATATTTCCAGGTGTTACCTCTGCACTTTTAGCTTCTTTTACTTCTGCGTGATCTCCGGGCTGTTTCTGTGTCTTACTGTAAACAACGGTTCCTGCTGTCCCCAGCACTGCCACGATCACCACACCAGCGATCACTTTCTTTTTTCTGCCTTTTTTTCTTTTACCTTTTTGTCTGATTTCTTTTAACTGATTTTCTTTTTGCCTCTTTCCAAACATCCTTTTCCTCCAGATTTCTATGTGGACCTTCTTGTTCACAATTACTTGAATCTCTCTGTTTCTGGTAATTACTTTACGAAAAAGTTGTGTTAACTTCTTGAGAGAACTGTGAAAGGCAGATGAATTAACCTTAAAAATACCTTAAAGAAACGATTATGTGTTGTTTATTCGTCAGATATATTACTATTGCATATATTATTTTTTAATTTATTTA
>CAVBPN010000268.1:3130-3493 GCA_963597235.1 bacterium | reverse complement strand
AGCATAGGCAGATGTTAGATCAAGTTTTAGATGCATTTAATATTGTTCCAGATTATGATCTGTCAATTATGCGAGATAAACAGACTTTATTTGATGTGACAGTTAATATTTTGGAAAATATTAAACAGGTATTGGAAATGGTAAAGCCGGATGTTGTACTGGTTCATGGAGATACTTCAACAACATTTGTAACAGCACTGGCATGTTTTTATCTGCAAATTCCGGTAGGGCATGTGGAAGCTGGGCTTCGTACGTATGATATTTATTCACCGTATCCTGAAGAATTTAATCGCCAGGCAGTGAGCATTATAAGTCAATATAATTTTGCACCAACAGAGCTTTCTAAACAAAATCTGCTGAAAG
>CAVBPN010000268.1:0-3120 GCA_963597235.1 bacterium | reverse complement strand
TTATGTTACAGGCAATACTGCGATAGATGCGTTAAAAACAACGGTTCGTGATGAATATACGCATCCGGAACTGGAATGGGCAAATGACAGTCAGTTAATTCTGATTACAGCTCATCGGAGAGAAAATCTGGGAGAACCAATGAAACATATGTTTCGAGCTATTCGCAGGTGTATGGATGAACATCCAGATGTAAAAGCAATTTATCCGATTCATATGAATCCTACTGTTCGAGAAATTGCTAATGAAATTTTAGGAGATGATGATCGTATCCATATTATTGAGCCTTTGGAAGTCTTAGATTTTCATAATTTCCTCAGTCGAAGTTATATGATTCTGACAGATTCTGGTGGTATTCAGGAGGAAGCGCCTTCTTTGGGAAAACCGGTTTTAGTTATGCGTGATACGACGGAACGTCCGGAAGGTGTAGCCGCTGGTACATTAAAGCTAGTAGGAACAGAGGAAGAAAGTATTTATAATAATTTCAAATTGTTGTTGGAGAATGAAGGAGAATATGTAAAGATGAGTAATGCAAGTAATCCATACGGAGATGGATTTGCCTGTAAAAGAATTGCAGATATTATAGAGAGAAATGTATAAGCATAAAAAATCTATATTTATTACGATAATATTATTGAGCCTTGTTTTAATATCGTGTGTTAGTTTATATACCTCTGCACACTTACTTTCTGTCACCACCTATCAGGTACAGTGCAACAACCTCTCCACTTCCCTCCGCATTCTCCAGCTCACGGACTTGCACAATAGTGAATTCGGAGCCCACAACTCTCGCCTGATAGCTGCCGTCAGAAATCAATCCCCGGACCTGATTCTTCTGACCGGAGATCTTCTGAATTCAAACGAGCAGCGAACAGATATCGCAACAGACCTGATCACACAGCTTTGTGACATTGCTCCGGTTTATTGTTCGAATGGTAATCATGAGATTGAATATCAGGAGAATTACGGTGTGGATGTGGACGAGCTGTACCGGGAAGCAGGAGCAGTAGTGCTGGAAAAGGAATACCAGGATATCACTGTGAAGAACCAGATGATCCGTCTTGGCGGTATCTATGGATACTGTCTTCCGGGAGATACAGGCGAAGACAGGCCGGAGGAAACTGCCTTTCTGGAAGACTTCCAGAATACAGATTTGCCAACAATTCTGATGTGTCACATGTCGGTCTGTTGGATGATCAATGGTAGTCTGGATGCATGGGATGTGGACTATGTATTTGCCGGACATCTGCATGGTGGAGAAGTGATCCTGCCGTTTATTGGAGGCTTATATGGACCGGATCTGGGATGGTTCCCGGGGCGAATGGAAGGAATCTTTACTTCAGAGAACAAGGAAAAAAGTTTGTTTTTGTCAAGAGGGCTTGGAACGAGCGAGAGGATTCCTCGCTTTAATAATATACCGGAAATTATGGTTGTGGATATTCAGGGAAAGGACTGAAACTATGGAACGAACAGAACTGTTATTTGTCGAGGCAGTAAGTGCATCGTTGGAAAATAAATCAGTATCGTGGAAGGAACCGCTGACGCTTAATGAGTGGCAGCGGATCTTTTATCTTGCGGAGTCGCATCATGTATTACCGATGGTCTATGAGACGATATTCCGATGTGATGCGGTGAGAAAAACGACGCAAAAAGAGATTCGGGATTTACTTCAAGTGTACAAAAAAAGAACGATGAATCTTGTGATGCTTCAGACGATAAAAACGCAGGAATTCCTGGAACTGGTGCATTTTTTGCAGAAAAATGAAATCCAGGTACTTACAGTCAAGGGAATTATTTGCAGGGAACTTTATCCAAAACCTGACTACCGTTTGTCGGGAGATGAGGACATTCTGACAGATAAAAAACAGTTTTGGAAATGTCATAAAGCACTTCTTGAGTTTGGAATGAAACCTGTTAAAAAAGGTATCGATATAGAGGCAGAATATGAGATTTCCTATATGAAACCAGGTTCTCCGCTTTACATTGAAGTACATAAAAGTCTGTTTCCACCGGATTCAGAAGTCTATGGGGAGTTTAATCATTTTTTTGAGAGAAGTACAGAAAATCCGGCACGGATCCTGGCGGAAGGATCAGAAATTCTTACTTTGAATCACACGGAGCATTTGTTCTATTTAATCTGTCATGCGTATAAACATTTTTTACACAGTGGTTTCGGGATTCGTCAGCTGTGTGACATTATTATGTACAGCAATACCTATGGAGAAAAAATCAACTGGCAGTTATTGCTTGGATGGTGCAGGGAAATTCATGGAGAATTTTTTGCTGCAAGCTTGTTTCGGATTGGAAAAAAGTATCTGATTTTTGATGAAAAGAAAGCATGTTTTCCGGAGGAATGGCGTAAAATAAAAGTGGATGAGTCTATGCTTATGCAGGATATTCTGGATGCAGGTGTGTATGGATATGAAGGGATGGATCGAAGACATAGCAGTAATCTGACTTTGAATGAAGTGGACCGCCAATGGCATGGAAAGGCAGGAAATTCTGTATGGAAGACGATTTTTCCCTCATTAAAAAGTCTGAGAAATGACTTTGCTTTTTTGAAAAAATGCCCTTTTCTGTTGCCAGTCGCGTGGCTTATCCGTATACTGAGATATAAGAAGGAGATGCGTAAAAATACTCATAAGAATATAACAGATGCACTGAAAATTGGTAACCGGCGTATTGAACTTATGAGAAAATATAAGATTATAAAATGAGCAGTACCTGGCGGGGTATTGGGCGCATGCGAAAGCTAAAACGACTGCTTTGGAGAACTCAGATAAAACAGAGGGAAAAAAGCGTGGGAAAAAGAAAAATAGGATAAAACGAAAAAAGAATACCTGAGGAAAGGAAGGAATTGCGTAATGAGTGAAAACATTATTATAACAGCAGGAGGCTAACATGCAGAGACAGTCAATTGTAATCGAACCTCACGAAACAATAAAGGAATTTCGATCATATCTTTATGAAAGAGAAAATGCGAAGGCAACAATTAATAAATATCTTACAGATGTAAATACATTTTATAAATTTTTAAATTACGATTATGAAATTTCAAAACAGAGAGTTCTGGAATATAAGGAGTGGCTGCAGAAATATTATGCAATATCCAGTGTAAATTC
>CAVBPN010000267.1:3508-8840 GCA_963597235.1 bacterium | reverse complement strand
CGCGGGGAATTTATGATGTTAGAACAGGAGAATTTTATTATGCCAGTATTTGATTTCAGCAACAGTAAAACAGAAAAGAAAGACCCGGAATGTACCTACACAACATTCCAGTCAAACGAAAAAGTACCGTCACCGGAGAAACCTATCCTGATCATTGAGAATAAGAGCCGCCAGTGGATACATCATTCCTGCGGTGTTTTCTCAAATCCGAATCAGAAGTCTTCTTTTGAGTTTAAAGAAGAGGATGGTGTATTCCCGGCAGATATCCTTAAGATTGATGCACGATTTGTAAGTCTTGTAAAATGGCTTGGCGAAAACCATATCAGTGTACGATTATCCGGACAGAATACAGAAGAAGGATATGCGGTATATAAAATTCGTGAGACTGCTTTTGGCGGTGGCGGAAAACTTTCTGCAGAGGATGGTTTCCTACAGTTTATGATCGAGCGTCTTCTGGCAAGCAATGCACCGACAGAACTTCCGGAAGGAGACGAGGAAGATGAAGACGGCGATGATATGAAGCTGACAAGCATTCAGAGTATTACCGATTTCATGACCTGTGCGGGAAGAACAATGCCGGATAATATCCGTCTCTGGGCGAGAAGAAACCTTGCTGTTGCAAGATCTCATGAGGTGTCTCAGGAAGAGCGCAGACATGCGCAGAGAGCACTGTCCATTATGATGAACATTCAGTGGAAGAATAATTACTTTGAATCCATTGATCCGGTAGAGGCACGCCGCATTCTGGATGAAGAACTTTATGGAATGGAAAAGGTAAAACAGAGAATCATTGAGACGATCATCCAGATTAACCGTACTCATACACTTCCGGCATACGGACTGCTTCTGGTGGGACCGGCAGGAACCGGTAAATCCCAGATTGCCTATGCGGTAGCACGTATCCTGAAGCTTCCGTGGACAACACTGGATATGAGTTCTATCAATGATCCGGAACAGCTTACCGGAAGTTCCCGTGTTTATGCCAATGCAAAGCCTGGAATCATCATGGAAGCATTTTCTATGGCAGGAGAGTCAAACCTTGTATTTATCATCAATGAGTTGGATAAAGCTACTAACGGAAAAGGAAACGGAAACCCGGCAGATGTACTTCTGACGCTTCTCGACAACCTTGGATTTACAGACAACTATATGGAATGTATGGTTCCGACTGTGGGCGTTTATCCGATTGCAACAGCGAACGATAAAGCACAGATCAGTGCTCCTTTGATGTCCCGTTTTGCGGTCATTGAACTTCCGGATTATACAGCAGAAGAGAAAAAGGTCATCTTTTCAAAATTTGCACTTCCGAAAGTCCTGAAACGCATGAGTCTTAAAGAAGAAGAGTGTGTAGTCGCTCCGGATGGTCTTGATGCTGTGATCGAGCAGTTTGCTGATACGACCGGTATCCGTGATCTTGAGCAGGCAGCAGAACATATTGCTGCAAATGCCCTGTATCAGATTGAAGTCAATCATGTATCTTCTGTAACTTTTGATGCAGAGATGGTAAAGAAATTATTTGAATAAAAGTTATCCAGGGATTATATTCCTGAAATTTACTCCGGGATGCAAAAAAGGTATTGCATTCCGGAGCTTCTTTTGTTATACTACAGAAAGTTTCATAAGAAAGTTTTATGAAAAAATTTTATAAATTTCATAACTGGTTCGAAACCCTCCCAGTATAAAAAACTAGGTCATTTCAGGTATCTTCCGATCGTTGATGCCTTTTTCTGTGGAGGATTTTTTAATAGAAATTCTCGTAACTGTTTATCAGACAGTTATTGTTTACATAGAAAGAGGAAAGGTTGGAAGTTTTTTTTATGCGCAAAATTATCATAGACTGTGATCCGGGAATCGATGATTCCCTTGCAATCATGCTTGCTGCAAATTCTCCGGAGCTTGAGATTCTGGCAATCACAACAGTATCCGGCAATGTGCCGTCTGACATGGGAGCTGCAAATGCAAGAAAAGTACTGAAGCAGCTGGGAAGACTGGATATTCCGGTCTACATCGGAGAAGCAGTGCCGCTTCGGGAAAAATACATCGATGCGAAGGACACCCATGGAATGGATGGACTTGGAGAAAGTTTTCTTCCGGAAGTAGAAGGCGAATGTGAAAAGCAGAACGCCGTTGATTTTCTGACAGAACTTCTGGAAAAGGAAAAAATCTCTGTTATTGCACTTGGGCCGATGACAAATCTGGCAAAAGTGTTTTCTGCAAGACCGGATCTGATCGGTAATGTGGAAGAACTTGTATCCATGGGCGGAAGCTTTAAAAGTCACGGAAACTGTTCTCCTGTAGCTGAATATAATTACTGGTGTGATCCGGATGCAGCTGCAATTGTTTATGATCTTTTTGCAAAAGCAGGAAGTAAGATTCATATGATCGGACTGGATGTTACAAGAGAGATTGTCCTGACTCCGAACAGACTGGAATATATGTGCCGTCTGGATCCGGAGATGGGAGGATTTATCCGCAAGATCACAGGATTTTATATGGATTTTCACTGGGAACAGGAAGGCATTATCGGCTGTGTGATCAATGATCCACTGGCAGTGGCATACTTTATCGACCGCTCCATGTGTGATGGATTTGCCAGCTTTACAGCGGTTGCAACCGATGGAATCTGCCGCGGGCAGACGGTTGTAGACTCCATGAACTTCTGGAAAAAAGAACCGAACAGCAGAATTCTTACAGAGACGGATTCTGAGAGATTTTTTGCATTCTTTATGGAACGGGTACTTAGAAAAAAAGACGGAAGCAGATGGCAAAAAGAAGAATTTAAGCTTTTGCATGAGCTGTAAAGAGGTGACAGTATGATGACAACAATGGAAAGAAACAAAAAAGAGCACACAGGTAACAGAATCAATGCGTACCAGATCTGTCTGGTTGCGCTTGCAGTAGGAATTAATATTGTCGGTGGTCAGATTGCACTGTTTATGAAACTGCCGATTTATCTGGACAGTATCGGAACGATTCTGACAGGAGCTGTCCTTGGACCATGGTTCGGTATGTTGCCAAACCTGATCAGTGGAATCTTTATGGGAATGACGGTAGATATCTATTCTTTGTATTTTGCACCGGTCGGAATGATCACAGGTATCATGAGCGGACTTGTTTTTCGTAAGTTATCTGTAAAGAAAGTAAAAGTGCTGTTTGCAGCAGTCTTAATTACAGTTCCGGGAACCATCGTAAGTTCCGTGATCAATGCAGTATTGTTTGGAGGCGTAACTTCTTCCGGATCTTCCATTCTGGTACAGCTTCTTTCAAAAACACCACTTGGCCTGACAGGAAGCATCTTTGCAGTACAGTTCCTGACCGATTATCTGGACAGATGTATTGCGGTATTTGTGGTGAGTGTATTTGTGACAATGCTCAGTGGAGAACTGAGACAGAGACTGACCGGGAATATGAATAATAAAGCGGCATAAAAGAAAAGAGGAGCAGTCACACGAAATTGTGTGAGATGCTCCTCTTTTTGTCGGTTCTTACATCGATTTAGCGGAAACTCCTGAGCCAATTTACAAGTGAGTCATGCCAGATGTTGTCATAAACGGTCTTCTTCATCTGATCAGTGACAGGTCCGTTGTTGGCCATTTTTGCGAGAATGGCCGCCTGAAGCTCTTCGACAGTCATATCTTCCGGGGACTTGTTCGGATCGACTTTGATTGGCTCGTTCTTAGCAGGGGCTGTCTTGGTTGTTTCAGTTTCTGTAGTATCTTCCTTTTTACATTCTGTCTGAGTAGCAGCCTCTTCTTCAACGATAGCTTTCTCGTCTTCAGAAGGTGTCTCAGGAGCAGGTATTTCTGCTTCTGGTTCTGATGTTTCAGTGGTTTCTTCTACAGATTCTGTTTTTGGAATTTCTTCCTTTACTGAAAATTCGGCCTTAAATGGCTGATATTCTTCAAGATCTCCGGCAGGTACCCAGATCTCACCGCTGTTTGCACCCACACATACATTGATGCGTCCGCCTTCTACCGGGACTCTCTGGCCTGTCAGTGTGCCGACATATTCTGTTGCGTTTCCGGCAGGAAGATTCATCCAGGCATCGTTGTCATCGTTGTTGACAGTTACAACTACGCGGACACCATCCAGATCACGTGCAAAAGCAAACTGACGGTTCGTAAGCAGCAGTTCTGCATAGCTTCCATAACTTAACGCTGGTGTATGCTGTCTGATCTTACCAAGAGCTGCAATCAGAGCAGTGCAGGGATTATCACTGAGAGCAGTTTCGTAATCATCAAGATTAAGGGCAGGACGGAGACTGTCGTCAGAAGTACGCTCCTTACGTCCCTCAATTCCAAACTCGGAACCATAATAGATGCCTGGAACTCCCGGAAGAGTATAGAGCAGGATATGAACCGGTGTAAAGTGAGCTTTGTTGGACAGCTTTGTGTAAATTCTTTCTACATCATGGTTATCCACGAAATTATAAAGAGCAAGATTTCCCATGTTCTGGAGATATTTTACCGTATGAGCAATCTCGAAGTAGTTGTGGTCGTTGTGACCGCTGTAGAGCGCTTTATGCAGTGCATAGTTTGTAACACTGTGCAGTGTCTCGCCATTTACCCAGCGACTGTAATCACCGTGGATAACCTCGCCCATCAGCCAGAAATCCGGTTTGACTTCCTCGGCAGTGCGGCGGAGTGCACGCATAAAATCAAAATTCAGGACATCGGCAGCGTCGAGTCGGATTCCGTCCACATCAAATTCAGAAACCCAGAAACGGATCACATCGCAGATATAGTTCTGGACTTCCGGATTACGCTGATTCAGTTTAACAAGCAGGTTGTATCCGCCCCAGTTGTCATAGGAAAATCCATCATTATATTCGTTGTTTCCCCAGAAATTTACATTACAGTACCAGTTAAGGTACTTGGAATGCTCGCGGTTCTGCTGGATATCTTTAAATGCAAAGAAATCACGTCCTGTGTGGTTGAAGACACCATCAAAGATTACTTTGATTCCCTTTTCGTGACAGGCTTTTACAAATGCAGTCAAGTCTTCATTTGTTCCAAGACGGGAATCCAGTTTCTTATAATCGGTGGTTTCATAGCCATGTCCGACACTCTCAAAAAGTGGTCCGATGTACAGGGCAGTGCATCCGATCTCTTTAATATGGTCAATCCATGGAAGAAGAGTGTTCAGGCGGTGTACCGGTTCTGCGTATTCGTTCTGCTTTGGAGCACCGGCAAGTCCAAGTGGATAAATGTGATAAAAAATAGCTTCGTTATACCAACTCATGTCTCATCATCTCGTTTCGTAGTATTTTCTTTTTCATATTTAATTGAGATTATCCCATATAGAGATAAAAATTATGGGGCTGTCGTTAAAC
>CAVBPN010000267.1:0-3498 GCA_963597235.1 bacterium | reverse complement strand
GCAGCCCCCGAGTTTTGCTATCAGTTATGAAATTATGCCTGAGGACCAGCAGCAACAAGTGCTTTACCAGCAGCATTTCCTTCGTATTTAGCGAAGTTCTTAACAAATCTAGCAGCAAGATCTTTTGCTTTTTCTTCCCACTGTGCAGCATCTGCATATGTGTCACGTGGGTCAAGGATTCCTGCGTCAACACCCGGCAGTTCTGTAGGAACTTCGAAGTTGAAGTAAGGAATTGTCTTTGTAGGAGCGTTCAGGATATCTCCGTTCAGGATTGCATCGATGATACCACGGGTATCTTTGATGGAGATACGTTTTCCGGTTCCGTTCCATCCTGTATTAACGAGGTAAGCTTTTGCTCCGCTCTTTTCCATTTTCTTAACAAGCTCTTCTGCATATTTTGTAGGATGCAGTTCCAGGAATGCCTGGCCGAAGCAAGCAGAGAATGTAGGTGTTGGCTCTGTGATTCCACGCTCTGTACCAGCAAGTTTAGCTGTGAATCCGGACAGGAAGTAGTACTGTGTCTGAGCTTCTGTCAGGATAGATACTGGCGGCAGTACGCCGAATGCATCTGCGGACAGGAAAATAACGTTCTTAGCTGCCGGTGCAGAAGAAATCGGGCGAACGATTTTTTCGATGTGGTCGATCGGGTAGGAAACACGAGTGTTTTCTGTTACGCTCTTATCAGCGAAATCGATCTTTCCATCTTTATCAACAGTTACGTTCTCAAGAAGAGCGTTACGTTTGATTGCGTTGTAGATATCTGGCTCAGATTCTTTGTCAAGGTTGATAACCTTAGCGTAGCATCCGCCTTCGAAGTTGAATACACCGTTGTCATCCCAGCCGTGTTCGTCATCACCGATCAGAAGACGTTTCGGGTCTGTGGAAAGAGTTGTTTTACCTGTTCCGGAAAGTCCGAAGAAGATAGCGGTGTTTTCACCGTTCATGTCTGTGTTTGCAGAGCAGTGCATGGAAGCCATTCCTTTAAGTGGAAGGAAGTAGTTCATCATAGAGAACATACCTTTCTTCATTTCTCCGCCGTACCATGTATTTACGATAACCTGCTCTTTAGTTGTGATGTTGAACATTACAGCTGTTTCAGAGTTCAGGCCAAGTTCTTTATAGTTTGTAACTTTTGCTTTGGAAGCGTTGTATACGATGAAGTCTGGCTCGAAGTTTTCAAGCTCTTCAGCTGTTGGTTTGATGAACATGTTTGTTACGAAGTGAGCCTGCCAAGCAACCTCAACGATGAAACGGATAGCCATACGAGTATCTTTGTTAGCACCGCAGAATGCATCAACTACGAAAAGTCTCTTGTTGGAAAGCTCTTTCTTAGCAAGATCTTTAACTGCAGCCCATGCTTCCTGAGTTGCCGGATGGTTATCGTTCTTGTACTCATCGGATGTCCACCAAACTGTGTCTTTGGAGTTCTCATCCATAACGATATATTTGTCTTTAGGGGAACGTCCGGTGTAGATACCTGTCATTACATTGACAGCACCAAGCTCGCTGACCTGACCTTTCTCAAATCCCTCAAGCTCCGGTTTGGTCTCTTCCTCGAATAATACATCATAAGAAGGATTGTACACGATCTCAGTTGTTCCGGTAATACCATACTTTGTTAAATCGATTTT
Organism: bacterium; assembly: GCA_963597235.1. Classification (GTDB taxonomy): domain Bacteria; phylum Bacillota; class Clostridia; order Lachnospirales; family Lachnospiraceae; genus Blautia_A. The sequence goes on along the minus strand of CAVBPN010000267.1, from coordinate 1,867 downwards.
TGCCATCTTAACATTTACCTCTCTTCTTTAATAGTAATTATGATAGCCACCTACTCTTGCAGGTTCTCGTCATCCTGCCATAGGAATTGGTCAATTACTGTCCGCAGAGGAACAGTAATAATTGGTCATTCCAACATCCCTATCCACAATTATACATAAATTGTACGTAAAAGCAACCAAAAAAATTCATTTTCCGCAAAAAAATGATAAATCTTTAACAGTTGCAACGCCATATCTGGTGTTTTTGCCAGTTATCCCTGTTTTTCTGTGAACATCAGGATCTCGATCAGCAGTCCCCCTTGTCTCCAGTGAAGTTTTTTTGCATATTTGTAAGTATTCTGTATCCGGTCTGGGCGTTGGAAAACACCTCATCTCTTGTAAAATATGTGTAGGCATCCTGAAATCCGCCGGACATTGCCAGAAATATACCTGTAATGAAAGCTTCTGACATCTGCCTGTCTGCATTCTGCAGCTTTCTGCCTCCTGAAACCACTCCAAATCACTCCCGTCATTGATTTTTTTCCTCGGGTGTATTATAGTTTGCTCAGAAGCAAATGTAAAAAGTATTATTAATATCGTAAACATATTAAAATCATATCACAGGACGGAGACTATACATGATCACTTACGACTACTACCGCATCTTTTATTATGTAGCCCAGTATAAGAGTTTTACCAAAGCCGCACGGGCTCTTCACAACAACCAGCCAAATATCACCCGCTGTATGAACAACCTGGAGCAGGAGCTGAAATGCACTCTTTTTCTCCGCTCCAACAAGGGGATCGCACTTACGCCGGAAGGCCGCCAGCTCTACGAACATGTTGCCCTGGCTTTTGAACAGCTGTCCATCGGTGAGGAGGAAATCCGCCAGAACGGGGAACTGGAACATGGCCTGGTTTCCATCGGTGCCAGTGAAAATGCCCTGCGTCTGATCCTCCTGGAAAAACTGGAGCTGTTCCGTGAACAATATCCGCATGTGCGCCTGCGCCTTTTCAACCATTCTACTCCCCAGGCTGTACAGGCATTGAAAAATTATGCGGTGGATTTCGCCATTGTCACTACTCCGATCTCCATCCGCAAACCTTTACAGAAAAAAAGCCTCCTGCGTTACCGGGAGATTCTTGTGTGCGGAAGCAAGTATAGGGATCTGACCACTGCTCCCATCAGCATCCATGAACTTCAGGATCTGCCTTTTGTAGGTCTTGCAGAAGGGACCAGCACCAGGGAAATGTATATGAATTACTTTATGGAAAACCGTGTCTCTTTCCACCCGGACATTGAGGCAGCAACTACAGACCAGGTTCTTCCCATGATCGTCCACAATCTGGGAATCGGTTTTTATCCGGAACCTCTTGCACAGGAAGTAATTGATGATGGAAAGGTTTTTGCCCTTCAGCTTAAGGAGGCACTTCCCCAAAGAGAAGTCTGCTTAGTCACAAACAGCAGTACTACTATGAGTACTGCTGTCAAAAAAGCCATTGAATTTATTGTGTAGATACCTGTGGGCGATCAATTATCCAAATTCTACACTGCTGCCTGACCATAAATGCGTTTGAGCAGCAAATCTATTGCTCCACTGTCCGCTCAATATGCATGGCAAGATAACCGATCTCGATGGGATCCAGCTTTTTGCCAAGGTTTTTACCCAGGCTCTCACAGACATCTTCTGCGATCCTGTAGGATTCCGGATATTTTTCTTCTATATAATCATTCATATCCAACTTCAGTGTCTCCCCTGTGGAGACACGGGCTACCATATATTTGATGTGATTCATCATACGATTGTAGGACAGGGAGATGACATCGATCTTTTTTCCCCACCATCTTTATATATCCTGCTGCTTTTCCACATTCTGCCATATTTCT
>CAVBPN010000266.1:0-5791 GCA_963597235.1 bacterium | reverse complement strand
AGATTTATCGGAATGCCAGATTTTATCCACTCACCAAAGTAAATTGTGATAGCTACGCTCATTAGTGCCACCATAACACTGATGATATCCCAGCAATATTTCCGGTAGATTTTTCCCACTTGATAGCCAATCCCGATTATCAGCAATCCCATTATGAGGAATAAAATTCCCATAACAATAGCTGCGATCAGCCAGTACACAATTCCGGAAACGATACTGTTCGAGATTCCATTACTTAACTGTCCGAAAGAATCTGCACCTGTCACAAACTCTTGAAGCAGGCTTACAATTCCTTTTCCTATCGTATCGAAAAAAGTGATACAGTCGTTAAGGAAAGCAGGAGAAAGGATAGCAGCGAACAGTGTGGTGGCTGTGCTGTACCATGCCAACAGGAACAGGATACTTTCATAACCAGCCGTCATATTTTTATATTTTTTCTCCAACTGGATTTTTCGGTTATCGCATTTTTCTTTTGCTTTCTGGTAAGCAGTGCGGTCACAGTTTTCACATTTCTCATAGGGCACTTTTTTCTCAACAGCTACCTCTACCGTCTTTTGATGTGTCTGTGCATAGCGTTTTGCCTGCTCCGCTTTTTCATACTTAAATTTCCATGCCACGACTTCTGCGTCGGCTCTTTTCCGGCTGTCTGTCTCGCTGGTTAATTGTTCCTCTGTTTGCCTTAATCTTGTCCGCAATGCTTCGATATTCTCGGCTCTGTTTTCGTTGTTCAATTTCTCGTTCAAGGTCAGCGATCTGCTTAGCTGACTGTTCAGTTCCAGGATTGTCTGGTCTTTCTGCTCCAGTTCGTCCTGCATCTGTTCCGTCATAAGCAGAAGTTCTTCCACCCGCCCGACGTTCTCTGAGTTTACGCATTCGTTCATCTATATCCCTCGCTTTCTCTATCTGCTGTTTAAGGTCAGCAATTCGCTGTTCTGTTTCAGCAATAAGCTGTTCTCGTTGTTCAGCTTCTGCGTTAATTCCTGCCATTGCTGATTCTCGTTTTCCAACTGGTTGATTCTTGTTTTCTGTTGCTCGATCTGGGAGAGCAGTTCTTCTGTATCTGGCAAAAGATTCAGCAGCCCGGATAATTCGCTGTTTAATATCTGCAAACTCTGGTTCTGCTCCTGAAAAAACAGAAGCTGTCTGTCCCGTTCCTGCAATTCCTGTACCATCTCTGCCATAAGGTTCTGCTGTTCCTCGATCTGGTTTATCATTGACTCCATCATGGGAATGACTTCCCGGCTTTCTTCTAAGGTCATTCAATCGCTCCTTCCATTGTGATAATTCACCAGACACTTTCACGAAACTGGTCTGTATCTTTTTCAGCAGTGCATTTTGTTTTTTTATGATCTGGTTTTCCTCTACTTTCCATGAAGCGGTCTGTACCTGTCCATTTTGAAACTTCTCATCAATCTTTCTTGCGTCTGCACCCTCATGGATTGTAGGAATTTCCACTTTTCCCTGTCTTGCATAGGAACGGTGGTCAACCTGTTGTTCCATCGCTAAATGTGCATTGCAGACTTTCGCCCATTCGCTCCGCCACAATTCGCAGTTCTTTGGATTGTTCCACCCAGTAGCATCGGTCAGCACCCGTTTCCATTGTTTGCGGTTCCTTGCACCAATTTTCTGGTTGCCATTTTTGTCCAGTACCGGGATTCGGATTCCATGACGGTCAGGGTTCTTTTTATCCTGCCACCAGTCCGGGTGGGATTCATCAACTACGATATTTCCGTCAGTATCCCTGACAAACTCCCAGTCTTTGACTTCTTTGTTTCCCCACGAGTGGTCTGGATTGAAAGGTCGCATGGTTACAAGTAAATGCACATGTGGGTTTCCGTCCCCTTTATCGTGAATGCTCCAATCCGCACACATGCCCTTGTCTACAAAGGTTTTCTGAATATAATCTGTCGTATATTCGATTTGTTCCTGTCTGCTCCATTTTTTCGGGAGTGAGAACTCAAATGACCTGCCAAGCTGTGCATCTGAACTTTTCTCAATTTTCAAAACCTCATTCCACAAACGCTGTTTCTGAAAAGTGAGTTTAAATTTTTCCAGTGCGTTTTCTTTGTTGTCTGTCCTTTTATACCGGACAGATTTCTGGAACCGTCTGATATTTTCGGCTGGTACATTCTGCCATTCCTGCGGTGCATTTTCGCACATCATCAGGCTGGTATAAACAACTTCTTTTTTGGAAGTGTAGTGGCTGATTTTGCCGTTTTCTTCATTTTTCATCACATCGCCATTGAGATAAGCAGACGCTGATATGATGGATTTTCCTTTGCTGCGTCCAACAATCTTTACCGTATAATGGAAGATCGCCATGATCCGTTTCCCCCTTTCTGCCGTATCCGGCATTGATTTCCGGCAGGTAACATTTCCCATAAGAGAAAATGGTATCTGTCGGAACGCCCTCTGCGTAAGAGTGCCCTGTGCATAACAGCCTGCATGGAATGCGCCCCTCTGGCGAAGAGTGCCTCCTGCGGCATGAGCAGGTCTGCATGAAATGCCCGCCGACGGAACGAGCCCGGCAAGCGTGAGCGCAGACCGGTTGCCACCTGTGGCAAACTTATACGGATGACCTCTGGTTGTCCATAAGTGCGCCCTTCATGAAAAAACAATGAAGGGAATGGAAACTCCACTCCCTCCGGCATTACACTTCCTCCGTATTTGTAACTGGCTCTTTCTGCATTGCCTTTGAGAAGAATTTCCCATTTGCTTCCTGCCTTTTTAAGAAGCCGACCAGCTTCGGAATATCTTCTTCCTCAATCGCACAACCAAGCACTGATTCCACTGCACCACCGATCTGGCAGAGTCTGTGGGCTCGTTTTTTCGTTTCCACATCTTTCTGACGCTTTTTCAGTTCCCGTTTCTGTGCTGCGTACTGTTTTGCTTTCTCAAGGCTTTCCTGTTCTCTCTTTTCTAACTGGAGCAGACGCTCCTCATAACTCTTTGTTGATCTTGCCATAAATATCATCGTCCTTTCTTTTATCTACCAAACATAAGTTTCCTGTTGTCTGTCAGACGAAGTACATGGTATAATCTGCTTGCGTGTAGGTATATCATGGCTTCGGTCTGATAGAACCTTTGGCGGTTTCTTCGGGAACCGCCTTTTTAAGTGGAACCGTTTCTTGTGACGGCTTTCACATTTCCCTTATCCCTCAAGTCCCTGCCCTCATTGGCTTCCATGAAAAGTTCCAGCATATCCGTTTTGATCAGGACTTTTCTCCCGACCTTTAATACCGGAAGTTTCTTCCATTCCACCAGCTTTCTCAGAGTGTTCCTGCCGATTCCTGTATAATCAGCAGCTTCCTCAATAGATAAGGCAATCTTTCTTTGCGTCATGTGACCACCTCCTTGTAAATTGCATTATGCAATTTCTTTTGCGCTGTCAGTATAGCGTGTTTATATCGTCTTGTCAAGCATTACGAAATTATATTGTTTGTTATATAATTGCATATTGCAATGTCATTTGTTATGTGGTATAGTAATGACATACCGAAAAAGGAGGCACATCAGCATGAAAGATAAAGAATTACGCAAGCTGATCGGTAGCAGGGCAAAACAGCGCCGTACAGAATTGAATCTGACACAGCCTTATATCGCTGAGAAGATGGGTGTAACTGCATCTACCATTCAGAGATATGAAGCCGGGACGATTGACAATACGAAGAAAATGGTGCTGGAAGGTCTTTCAGAAGCGCTCCATGTATCTGTGGAATGGCTCAGAGGGGAAACGGACGAATATGAAACGGACATTACGGATAAAAGGGAATTACAGATTCGTGATGCGATGGCGGATATTCTCAAACAGTTACCTCTTGACCTCACGAAAACAGAAGATGCTTTTTCCAAAGACTTACTGCTGTTAATGTTGAAGCAATATGAACTGTTTCTGGATTCGTTCCAGTTCGCCTGCAAGAATTACAAGGGCAATACCAAAGAAGCGGACATTGCAAAAGTAATGGGGTTTGAATCGAATGATGAATATAACGAGATCATGTTTCTCAGGGAGATTACCCATACTGTCAACGCATTGAATGACATGGCAGATATTGTAAGGCTCTATTCCAAAAAACCGGAAACAGCAGAACAAAGGCTTGCAAATCTTTTATCCGAAGTTATGTATGAGGATTCTGAAACGGTATAGTAAGGCAACCGGAGTTGTGATACAATGAGCGCAAGCGAGTCAAGCTGTTTACAGATTTGACGAGCGGCGAATTGGCTTATGGACTTGTCCATAAGATACTTACACGCAAGAAGCATTTCAGCAGTTCCGATTGTCTGATATCGAAAGGAGACATACGATTATGGCAAAAGGATCTGTTAGAAAGAAAGGAAAGAAATGGTACTACCGCTTCTATGTAGAGGATGCAAGCGGCAAAATGGTTCAGAAAGAATATGCCGGAACCGAAAGCAAAAGTGAGACGTAAAAACTTCTCCGCAAGGCGCTGGAAGATTACGAAGATAAGAAGTTTGTTGCAAAGGCAGATAATCTTACCGTAGGTGAACTTCTGGATATGTGGGCGGAAGAAGAACTGAAAACCGGGACACTCAGCAACGGCACAGTGGAAAATTACCTTGGTGCAATCCGCTGTATCAAAAAACACCCGATTGCAGACCGCAAACTGAAAACAGTTACCGCCGAACATTTACAGGCATTTCTCGACCTGCTTACATTCGGTGGCGAGTTGCCAGACGGGAAAGTGAGAAAAGGATACAGCAAAGATTATATCCATTCTTTTTCCGCAGTGTTACAGCAGTCATTCCGTTTTGCAGTATTTCCAAAACAGTTAATCAGTTTCAATCCGATGCAGTATATTAAGCTGAAAAGGCAGGCAGAGGAAGTTGACCTCTTTTCCGATGATGAAGTCGAAGAAGGCACACAGCCGATTTCACATGAGGATTATGAACGACTTATCAAGTATCTGGAAAAGAAAAATCCGCCTGCAATTCTGCCGATTCAGATCGCATATTATGCAGGACTTCGTATCGGGGAAACCTGTGGTCTTACATGGCAGGACATCAACCTTGAAGATCAATGCCTGACCATAAAAAGAAGTATCCGTTATGATGGTACGAAGCATAAAAATGTGATTGGAACAACCAAGCGAAAGAAAGTAAGGATTGTTGATTTTGGAGATACGCTGACTGAAATATTAAAAGCAGCAAGGCGGGAACAATTGAAAAGCCGGATGCAGTACGGGGAACTTTATCACCGCAACTACTACAAAGAGGTGCATGTAAAAAACAGGGTGTATTATGAATACTATCACCTTGACGGAACACAGGAAGTCCCGGCAGATTATAAAGAAATCTCCTTTGTCTGCCTCAGACCGGATGGCAGTCTGGAACTGCCGAGTACACTCGGCATTGTTTGCAGGTCAGTGTCAAAGAAGCTGGAAGGATTTGAAGATTTTCACTTCCACCAGTTACGGCACACCTACACCAGCAACCTGCTCTCTAATGGGGCGGCTCCGAAAGATGTACAGGAACTGTTAGGACATTCCGATGTCAGTACCACAATGAACATTTACGCTCACTCAACAAGAAAGGCAAAACGGGATTCCGCAAGACTTCTTGATAAAGTAGCGAGCAATGCCTAAATAAAAATTTCCCTTATTTCCCTTGCGGATTCCTCACAAGGGCAAAAATAAGGGAAAATACATATCATTTCACTATCTAAGGGGTTGGGAAGCCCGTAAAATAAGGAAAGTTCAGGAAATCTCTCCACAAATTCCGATTGAACAAAATCGCTGCGCGATGGCCTGCCAAGGCTGTGGTGCAGTTTTAT
>CAVBPN010000265.1:0-2629 GCA_963597235.1 bacterium | reverse complement strand
TAAAATTTATTTATGTTACAATTAGAAAAAGGAGGAAAGAAAAATGGCAAAAGTATCAATTATTATACCAACATATAATGTTGAAATGTTTTTGGATGAATGTCTGGAGAGTATCCAGCGTCAGACGCTACAGGACATCGAGATCATCTGTGTAAATGATGGTTCGACAGATCATTCGCTGGAGATCATTAAGAAATATGCAGAGAATGATCCTCGTTTTGTGATTATCGATAAAGAGAACGGCGGCTACGGAAAGGCTATGAATGTTGGCCTGGATAAGGCGACCGGAGAATATATCGGTATTGTAGAGCCGGATGATTATGTTCCGCTGGCAATGTATGAGGATCTTTATAAAATTGCAAAAGAAAATGACCTTGATATGGTAAAAGCAGATTTCTATCGTTTTACGAGAAACAGTGAAAACGGGGACATGAATCTGGTGTATAACCATCTGGATAAGACCGGAGAGTGGTACGGAAAGCTCTTTGATCCGAGCGAAGAACCGGAAACATTACGTTTTATCATGAATACCTGGAGTGGAATTTATAAAAGAGAATTTCTTGAGCAGCATCACATCAGACATAATGAGACTCCGGGGGCATCTTTCCAGGATAACGGTTTTTATTTCCAGACGTTTATTTATGCAAAGCGTGCGATGATCGTGGATAAGCCGTATTACATGAATCGTCGTGACAATCCGAATTCCTCTGTAAACAATAAGGAAAAAGTTTACTGCTGTAATATAGAGTATGATTATATCCGTGAAATTCTTATGAAAGATTCGGAAATCTGGAATCGTTTTAAATACATGTATTCACTTAAGAAGCTTCATAATTATAATTTTACTCTGCAGAGAATCGGAGATCAGTTTAAGAAAGAGTATGTTCAGAGAATCAGTCAGGAATATAAAAAGGCAAAAGAAAACGGAGAACTGAAACAGGACCTGTTTCATCCTGGCGAATGGGACAATCTGATGCTCCTGATAAAAGACCCGGAATCCTACTATTTTAAGATGTGTGTAAAAAATAAGCAGATTCGTTCTCTGGAAAAGAAAGTAGCTTCCCTGGAAAATTCTACAAGTATGAAGGTTGGACGTGCGATCATGTTCATTCCGATAAAAATCAAAAAACTTTTGAAGAAAAAATAAAACAGAAGCAGAATGACAATATAACAGAAGGATAAAGGAGTCGTTATGAGTAAAAAATATGATTATCTGGTAGTTGGAGCAGGTTTATATGGTGCGGTTTTTGCACACGAAGCAAAAGAAGCGGGAAAATCAGTACTTGTGATAGATAAACGCCCGAATATTGCAGGAAATGTATTCACAGAGGATGTAGAGGGCATTCATGTTCATAAGTACGGTGCACATATTTTCCACACAAATAATAAAAAAGTATGGAACTATATTACCCGCTTTGCGGAATTTAACCGTTTTACAAACAGCCCGGTTGCGAATTATCATGGAGAATTATATTCTCTTCCATTTAATATGTATACATTTAATAAGATGTGGGGAGTAGTAACTCCGGAAGAAGCTGCAGCTAAGATCGAAGAACAGAAAAGAGAAGCCGACATTACAGAGCCGAAGAACCTGGAAGAACAGGCAATCTCTCTTGTAGGAAGAGATATTTTTGAGAAACTGATAAAGGGTTATACAGAGAAACAGTGGGGACGTGACTGTAGAGATCTTCCTGCGTTTATTATTAAGAGACTTCCGGTGCGTCTGACATTTGATAATAACTATTTTAATGCACTGTATCAGGGAATCCCGGTCGGCGGCTATACAAAGATGGTTGCCAATATGCTGGATGGAGTTGAGGTTCGTCTCGGTGAAGATTATCTGGAGAAAAAAGCAGAATACGATGCACTTGCTGAGAAAGTAATCTATACAGGACCGATCGATGCATATTTCGATTATCAGATGGGATATCTGGAGTATCGTTCTGTACGTTTTGAGACAGAGCTTCTGGATAAGCCGAATTTCCAGGGAAATGCAGCAGTGAATTATACAGACAGAGAAACTCCGTGGACAAGAATTATTGAGCATAAGTGGTTTGAATTTGGAAAAGATGATCAGGGAAACGATCTTCCGAAGACAGTGATCAGCCGTGAATTCAGTTCTGAGTGGAAACCAGGAGATGAACCGTATTATCCGGTGAATGATGAGAAGAACGGGGCACTCTATAGTAAATACAGAGAACTTGCAGAGAAAGAGAAAAATGTTGTGTTCGGTGGCCGTCTTGGAGAGTATAAGTACTATGATATGGATGCGGTAATTGCATCAGCACTGGATATGTGTGAAAAAGAACTAAAATAAAATGTGACAAAAATGTAAAGTTTGGTTTAAAAATATATTGCACGATACAAAGAAAACTGTTATAGTGGACTCACAGAGCGTTTAAGCTCTGTGAGTTGTTGCGTAAAGAAAATGGAGAGTTAAATAAATAAGGAGTATCTTTATATGAAAAGAATTACAGCTACATGGAAATGTGTCTTTCTTTTGATTCTGATGGTGTCAGCTGTCTGGTTATTTGGAAATTCACAGAAAGTTTCTGCGGCATCTTATAGCGATACAATCTGTAAAGTTATTTTTGCGAATGCCAAGGGACAGACGTCAGGAGATTACTAT
>CAVBPN010000264.1:0-12811 GCA_963597235.1 bacterium | reverse complement strand
GTCCTCTGTTAGTTAATTCGTTAATGCAAAAATAAAAGACTTCCATAAATAAGCAGTCCCGCCGCTGTCAGTACCCCGACTGCAATGCCTATCGACATGAGAAGAAAGTATCGGTCCCTGGAATTTCTACGTTTCTTCTTTCTGCGCTCCGAAGTATCGTCTACCGGAACAGTATCTTTCCACGGACTGGCATGTTTTGTATTTGTTTTATGATTCCTGTGTATCTCTGTTTTTTCATATGTAGCACTGATCTGTTCAGATGGAACCCTTTCTCCCAGTGTGCCAAGAAGTTCCTGATTTAACCGATCTGTATAGACTTCCTTTTTTGTTTTCTCATTCATAGATTTCTGTCCCGCCTTCCTATTTCAATTTCTTCAAATTACACTCTCTGATTTCATAAATATGGTCACTGACAGAAAGAACACTTGGCCGATGGGTCGTAACGATACAGCTTCTGCCTCTGTCCTTTTTCATGATGTTTTTCAGTACTCGTTCTTCTGTCTCGATATCCAGTGCCGAAGTTGCTTCATCAAGTATCAGAACTGGTGCATTTTTCAAAAGTGCCCTGGCGATAGCAAGTCTCTGTGCCTGTCCTTCCGAAAGTCCGCTGCCTTTCTCTCCGACTGTTGTTTCAATTTCATCTGGAAGTTTTTTTACAAACTCATACGCGCAGGCAGTTTCCAGCGCTTCCCTGATTTCTTCATCTGTAGCATCGTTTTTTACCATTCTCATATTTTCAGCAATCGTTCCTGCAAATATCGTATTTCCCTGCGGCACATAACTGAACAGTACTCGCGTTCCTGCGGAAAGCCTGCATCTTTCTTCCTCTGTGTTTTTTAATTCTGCAATTCCCTCTGCCGGGTACAAAACACCAAGCAAAACACGGATCAGCGTTGTTTTTCCTTCTCCGGAAGGCCCGATAACTGCTGTGATTTCTCCGGAATGTGCAATAAACTCTCCATTGCGAATGACATTTTTTCTGTCTTCATAACAGACATTTATATTTTTCATCTCAATCGTGATTTCTTTTTTCGTACTTTTCAGTATTTCCTCTACCTGTTCCGTATCAAGAAATTTTTCTTTTTCCAGTTCCGAAACCGCCATCAGTCTTCCTGCACAGGTTGCTGCATTGATAGCCGCCGGCAGGATCTGAATCAGTGAAGAAAAAGAGGATGACAGAGAATTTGCCATCTGAAAAAACATCAGCAGGGTTCCGGTGGTAATATATCCACTCCATAACCGATATACACTCCATCCAAAACAAATATACGAAACGCTGGTTCCCACCGCCGACATAAAGGAAGAAGTATACACCGTAAATTTATTGTAATCCAGCATTTTTTCTTTGTATCTGTTTTGAAGTCCCTGTAGTTTCTTCTCAAACACATTGGTCAGATCAAGAGCTTTCACCGTCTGGATATTCTGAAACGTATCATCCTGAAAAGACATCAGGCTGCTGGTCATCTCTCGTATTTCATTATTATAGGTCCGCATCTTCTGCATGAGTTTTCTGGAGAAGAGAACCGTAACCGGAGCACTGAGAAGCGCAATTCCTGCCATGACCGGATCATAATAAAAAATAATCACAAACGATCCAATAAACTGCACAAGTTTCGTAATACTGTTTGGAATCCAGCCGATCACACTGGAAGCAACCTGCACCGCATCGTTTGACAGTCGGTTCAGAAGATCACCGCTTCGAAATGACTGAAGCTCTTTCCATTCGGTATGTATGATCTTCTGAAAAATATCGGCCTGAATCTCATTCTGAACTACAACATTGATCCTCGCTGATATCCGGCTGATGGCTGCATTTGAAATAATTCCTGCCGCGGTCATGCATATGATCAATATTGCAAACATAAGAATCCTGTCTTTCCTGACTCCGGTGACTGCATCGATCAGATACTTGGATACGACGCTGCTGCCAAGTCCCATAACCGTACTGATGACTCCGGCAAAGATATAAAAACATATGGACAGCCAGTATCGTTTCGCATACTGGTACATCCATACTGTTTCCCTGTAAATTTCTTTCAGATATCCTTCTTTGATCTTAATGATTATTTTTCTGATCCACTGTTTCAAAATAATACTCCACTCGTATGTACTGAATTTTTATTGCCTTTTTCCAACAGAAACTTGGTCAAATTATAGCACCGCATTTCGTTATTCTCAAGCAATTCTGTGCCTGAAAAGTGAATATATTTCTATTATCAGTGTCCGAAACGGTATTACATAACTCCAGATATTCTTAAAGAATTTCCACGTAAAGCTGTGTTCATCCAGACGTTTTCCTTTACGCAAGACCTCCGTAATCACACCAAAAATCTGGTTTTCTTTAACAGGTCCTTCTATATTTTTCTGTCCATCTCCAATAAAATAGAACTGGCTTTCACCAGTTCTGTTGTCTTTCCGTATAAAGTGAATTCTGTGCATAATGTACTGTCCGTTTTCTCTCTGAAAAAAAGCAATGTCTCCTTTTTTCAGTGGTCGGTCTATACGCTTTATCAATACCTGATCCCGCCGGTCGATCAGAAACGGCATCATACTGTTTCCCGTGACCACAAGCGGAACTTCCTTTCCTTCCTCAAGAATCGAACGTACAACCTTCATATATTCCTGGTTGTCCACAATACGGACATGAATCTCGTGATTCATAGAATTCTCCTTTAACTCTTTATTCTGTTTTCATCATTTATATCGTAATTATCTTACAAAACGCCCTGTGCCTTCATTTCTCCGGATACATTGACATATTCTTTACTGTTCTCAAGATTTCCAAGCTTCTCTTCCCAGGTAAGATTTCGTTTAATCTTCGCCGGACTTCCAAATACAAGAGATCCATCTGGAATGACTGTATTCTTCGTTACAACACTGCCGGCTCCAATAATGCAGTCATTTCCAATACGTGCACCATCAAGAATCACCGCACCCATTCCAATCAGAGTCCTGTCCCCGATCGTACAGCTGTGGATCACGGCATTATGACCTATCGTAACATTATTTCCAATAAAAACCGGTTTATTACGGCTCACATGAACAGTACAGTTTTCCTGTATATTTGTCTCCTCACCAATCACAACCGGAGCTTCATCGCCACGAATGACTGCATAATATAATACACAGCTGTCCCGCCCGATCGTCACATCCCCGATGATCATGGACTGTTTTGCAATCCTTGCATCTTCCGATATCTTTACATTTTTGTAGTTCACCATAATTTTTATACTCATTTCTAATTGTACTGCATCTATTATGAACGAAAGACCTCAAAATTACAAGATATTTTCCTTTTCCATACAAATATTTTCATGCAAAAAATCCCCTGGAATCCTCACACTGTAAAAATGTTCCGGATTTCAGGGGATTGAATGCTCTGACTTAAATCAGATCAGAAATTACATACCAGCCTGTGCTGCAACCTCAGCTGCAAAGTCGTCCTGGCGTTTTTCGATACCTTCTCCAGTCTCGAAACGAACGAAACCTTTGATTGTGATCTTAGCGCCATTAGCTTTAGCAACTTCTTCTACGTATTTAGCAACGGACTGTTTTCCGTCTTCTGCTTTAACATATACCTGGTCAAGAAGGCAGATTTCTTTAAGTTCTTTCTTGATACGTCCAGTGATCATACCCTGGATAACCTTTTCCGGTTTCTGGGATTCTTTCGGATCGTTCTGGATCTGAGCAAGAAGGATTTCTTTTTCATGCTCGATGTATTCAGCACTTACTTCGCTGTCGCTTGTGTACTGTGGTTTCAGAGCTGCGATCTGCATTGCTACGTTTCTAGCCATTTCTTTCACTGCATCATTAACAACATCTGTCTCAACGTCTACAAGAACACCAATCTTTCCACCCATATGTGTGTAGGAAGCAACGAAACCGTTGTCTTCTTTAACCTGAGCGAATCTTCTGATGTTCATGTTTTCACCGATAACTGCAACCTGAGCTGCAAGAGCTTCTTTTACAGTCTTAGTTGTATCAAGTGCCCATGCTTCTGCAAGGAAAGCATCGATGTCTGCTGCGGAAGTAGTAAGTGCCTGTGCTGCAACATCTGCAACATAGCTCTGGAATTTTTCGTTCTTAGCAACGAAGTCTGTTTCAGAGTTAACTTCTACAACAACTGCGCTCTTAGCGTCATCAGCAACGAGAGTCTTGCAAAGACCTTCTGCTGCAACACGGCTTGCTTTTTTCTGAGCTGTAGCAAGACCTTTTTCACGCAGGAATTCTACTGCTTTTTCCATATCGCCATCTGTAGCTGTAAGAGCTTTCTTACAATCCATCATTCCGGCACCGGTCATTTCTCTTAATTCTTTTACCTGAGCTGCTGTAATAGCCATTGTATTTTCCTCCTGGAATTATTAAATTAATTATTCCTCTGTAGCTTCCTCAACTTCTGCTTCTTCAGCTTCTGTTGTTCCCTGATTTGCTTCGATAACAGCGTCTGCCATTTTGGAAACGATCAGTTTTACGGCACGGATAGCATCATCGTTACCCGGGATTACGTAATCCAGTTCTTCTGGGTCACAGTTTGTATCGCAGATACCGATAAGCGGAATTCCTAATGTATGAGCTTCCTGTACACAGATTCTTTCTTTCTTAGGGTCAACGATGAAAATTGCGTCCGGGAGACGTTTCATCTCTTTGATACCGCCAAGGTTTTTCTGCAGTTTAGCAAGTTCTTTTCTTAATTCAATAACTTCTTTCTTTGGAAGTACTTCGAAAGTTCCGTCAGCTTCCATAGCTTCGATCTGTTTCAGTCTTGCAATACGGCTCTGGATTGTCTTGAAGTTTGTAAGCATACCACCAAGCCATCTTTCGTTTACATAGAACTGTCCGCAACGCTCTGCTTCTGCTTTGATAGCATCCTGAGCCTGTTTCTTAGTACCAACGAAAAGGATGTTTCCACCGTTAGCTACGATATCAGCTACTGCATTGTATGCATCGTCAACCATGCCTACAGACTGCTGAAGGTCGATGATATAGATTCCGTTTCTTTCTGTGTAGATGTACGGAGCCATTTTAGGGTTCCATCTTCTTGTCTGATGTCCGAAATGAACACCTGCTTCCAAAAGCTGTTTCATTGAAATAACGCTCATGATTTGTTCTCCTTTTTGGTTAAATTCTTCCGTACAGATCATTTTCTATCCGGACCCAACCTCACACCGTAAGGGCACCATCCATCGGAATCTCTGTACGTGACTTTTTATTTGTGCGATTTGCGCACATTGCAACCTCTAGAGTATAGCATAGAAAAACCCTCTGTGTAAAGAGGGTTTTCGCATTTTTTTCTTAATATACTTAT
The DNA here is from genome assembly GCA_963597235.1 of bacterium. Lineage (GTDB taxonomy): Bacteria > Bacillota > Clostridia > Lachnospirales > Lachnospiraceae > Blautia_A. Next base: position 7,506 of record CAVBPN010000264.1, on the reverse strand, counting down.
CGTTTTAAGCGCTGTACTTCCTCCTCAGTCAGGGGCCGGCACTCCCCTTTCTTGAGGTCATCGGGTAAGGTGAGCGATCCCATCGAAATACGTTTCAGATAAATGACCGGGGTTCCGACTGCTGCCATCATGCGTTTCACCTGGTGGAATTTGCCTTCGTGAATCGTCAGGAGAAGTTCCGTATACACTTCCGGGAGATTTTCCCTGCGGACGCGTCCTGGTTTCGGTTCGCCTGCACCTTCCCAGCTTCCACCTACGATTTCAGCTTTTGCAGGCATGGTCAGTTTATCCTCTCCGATATCCACACCTTTTTCCATTTTCTCAATGTTTTCCACCGTGAGCCTGCCTTCCACGCGAACAAAGTACGTTTTGTCCACATGTTTTCCCGGGGCAAGGAGCTCATGTGCCAACATTCCGTCATCTGTAATAAGTAATAATCCTTCTGTATCTTTATCCAGACGTCCAACCGGAAACAGCCCCTTACGGTCAGACGGAACATATTCCATAACAGTCCGGTCATTGCGGTCTTCTGTTGCACTGACGCAGCCGGCTGGTTTATTCAGAAGATAGTAAACAAATTCCGGTGCTGCACCTACCGTCTCACCGGCAAGCACGACCACATCCTTATCCGGGTCAACTTTCAGTTCCGGCTTCTTTGCCGGCACTCCATTCACCTGAACCTGCCCTTTCTGTATGAACTTCTTTACTTCACTTCTGGTTCCTTTTCCCGCATCCGCGAGAAACTTGTCCAGTCTCACTGCTTTCGCCATATTTACTCCTTACTCCAGACTGATCGATGTCGGTTCATCTGCTCCGCCTATAATTGCCTGCGATGCAATATCATCATTGCCATCCCCACAGTAGACATAATCATCTGTCACCATCTCATCACTTACCACCGGCTCAGCTATCTGCACACTGTTTTGTGTAATTCCAAGCTCATCCAGCTTTTCCTGAACAAAATCGGGCAGTTCTGACAGTTTCAACCCAAATGCGTTCATAACTTCGCCCTGTTCTGTATACGCACTGACATCAACGTTCGTACTGACTTCCGCGTCATCTCCAAAATATCCACTGAATTTAACCACCATTGCTTTTTGCAGGGCTTCTATTTCTTCCGGTTTTTCATAAGTCACTTCTTCTGCCGGAGTCTCATTGATATCTCCATAATTATAATTCAGTGTGATCTTATTGATTTTTAATTCATCTATCGTCAGAGGATACCCTGTTTCTTTCAAAATTGCAAGTGTATTTTTGAAAGAAGGATAGATTCCGAGCACCCAGTCCACATAATTTCCGTTTTCTTCGCTTTGCCCCGGTACCATAGCTGCCACAGAACGTTTTACCGGCAGCTTGTATTCAAAATCAATTTTCACCTCAGGTGCATGCAGGAGGTCATCTGCACTCGCTTCTTCAACATCTTTTCTCATTGCTTCCATCAGTTCTGACATTTTGGATTCATCATTCTGGAAAATGCGATATCCATTTCCACCTGCATCTGTCAGATAGAGACTATTCAGATATTTCTCATCAATGTCAAGCAGACTGAATTTCATTTTTTTCAGATTTTCCTCTTCATACAGACCACGTATCAATGGTTTCAGGTATTCGCCCGCCCAGTAATTCCTGTAGACTACACGGCCGGATTTCAGCGTATATTTAACACATGTAAAATAAGAATATACACGATCATTGATCTCTGCCTCTTTACAGCTGCTGTTTACAATATTTTTAAGTGCGGCATAGGTCTGATCACCGATTCCATTTTCACCCGAAAATGCCATCCTGGCATCATCCCATTTATTATTATCTACAAAATCAAAAAATTTTCCATCGTCTGTCTTATCAACAGCTTCATAATAATCCTGATCAAATGCACTCGTATTGATATTCACCGATGCAATTTCTTCCTGCTTCGGTAGGTAACTGTCAAAATGCAGAAGATCCTTCTGATAGATTAGTGCACAGCAGGCCACCAATACTCCCGCAATTACGATCTGAATCTTCCGGGCGAAGAACTTCTGGAAACTCATGTGATAAATTGTCTCTATCAGTCCATGGGAAACTATCGTTCCAAGAACCAGTCCAAAAATCCACCAGATAAACCTGCTCTTTCCGGTAGTGAGTGTATAAAAAATCAATCCAACACCCAGGCCAACTGGAATTACGACCATAAATTTTACCAGTACCGTAACCCACTTATATACCATGGATCTGCCTGCCGCTTCTGATGGTCTCCGGGCATAGGCAAGGTAAGAAAGAATTGCCAGAACAACTGTCAGAATCATAACTGCCACAATCAGTCTTCCGGCATTTCCATACGCATACTCATTAAGCATACTAAGTACCAATGTTCCCGGTGAAGCATAGTTTACAAGAAATTTAAAGATTCCATATCTTCTTTCACCGGCAAATGTCTGTAAAAAAGCCGCTCCATAACTCAACATAAGTATATTCAGGACAATACCATATAAATACATGCCACCCATGCATAAAGCTCCCATCAGCATATTTCCCGTAACGCAGATGATCAGCACAATGCTGAAATAGATTACCAGATAAATGAGCAGATGCAGGCAAAACATTTTAACTGCCATTCCCATAATCTTCAGACTGAAGAATCCTCTGGCTGCTCCAATACAGATCATAAAAAATTCCATGATCACATATGGGACTGCATAATAAATTAACCCTGTTACAACTCTCTCCGCAAACATTTCCGAACGCTTCATCGGAAGTCCGTGATAAAAATCCGTCTTTTTACCAGAATACAGATAAATGAACTCATTTATACTGTTCATCAAAGCTGCAATCACCGCAACGATCATTCCGGTCATAAGCAGACCATCTCTCCATAAATGATTATACAGAACAGAAATCTGAGAAGATGTATATTCCATATTTCTCCATGTTCCCAGTTTTACCAGTGCCGCTACCGGAAATGCCAGAAGAAAACCAAGTGCAATAAATGCCGGTATCCATGCCTGACCTTTGGATATCGTTTTTATATGTTTATAAGAAAATATTCTGGATCTCATAACCAGCCACCTCCGTTTCACTGATAAATATTTCTTCCAGAGTCAGTGGGAGTACTTCACTGAACAATGGCTTTTTCTCCTGAATCTTAGCCATGATTTCTGATCTCGTTCCCCTTGCTGTGATCAGCGCAAGAGAACCCTGGTGATCTACTTTCAGTACATCAAGTTCTTTTCTCAGTGCATCTTCCTGTTTTTTATCAGTAAATACACACTGAATCTTATGAATATTAAATTTCATATCTTCCAGATCTCTGCTCAGAAGCATGCCTCCTTTATATAAAAGCCCTACATGGTCACAGATATCTTCCAGTTCACGCAGATTATGCGAAGCAAGAACCGGTGTAAAATCTCTGCTCATGATTTCTGCTGCAAACAGACTCTTGACACCCTGACGCACGACCGGATCCAAACCATCGAAGGTTTCATCGCAGAGAAGATATTTTGTTCCCGCACTGATTCCCAGAAGTACCATCAGCTGTTTTTTCATTCCCTTTGAAAAACTGCCAACCCGCTGTTTTTCATCAAGCTGGAATTGTCTCATCAGTTTTGAAAATCGCTGACTTTCAAATTTCGGATAATGGATCCGATAAAATGCAGCCATATCCATTGCCGTATAATTCGGCAGAAAATAACAGTCATCTGATATATAAAAAATCCGTTCTTTTGCCTTTTCGTTATCAAATACTGTCATTTCATCAATCCGGATTTCTCCCTCGTCAGGTTTCAGAATTCCAGCTGCCATCCGAAGGAGCGTACTCTTTCCGGCTCCGTTGCTGCCAACCAGTCCAAACACTTCCCGCTCACCGATATCCAGTGAAACCCTGCTGACAGCTGTAAGCGTCCCGAACGCTTTACTGCATTCCTTTATCTCTATCATCCCTGTTCCTCCTCATAGCCTTTGTGAACCAGTGTGGTCAGTTCTTCCTGCGTCATTCCAGTATGAATTCCTCTCTTAACCAGTTCCATAAACTCTTTTTGAAAATCTTCTTTACTTTTTTCCTGAATCTGCTGCGTCTCTGCAACAAAATTTCCTTTTCCTTTTACCGGATAGATCAGTCCTTCCTGCTCCAGTGCCATATATGCTCTCTGGATCGTATTCGGATTAATGGACAGGTCCATCGCCAGCTGCCGTACAGAAGGAAGTCTCGATCCGGCCGGTAAAGCTCCCTGGTAGATCAGTGTCCGGAATTTCTCTGTAATCTGTTCATAGATTGGACGTCTGTCCTGATAATCTAAAATAATCATTGCCCCTCCTTTCCATGTCTCTGCTTTCTGACTGTATCACATGTGTATATAGTGTATTAATTGTTTTAGTACACTTAGGTTATCATATTTTTCTCTTTTCTACAACCTTTCAAATATAAAATCTTTCTAAAAAAGAAAAAGCTTCCAGGTTATTCTTCTCAACCTGAAAGCTTTCTCTTTCGTAAATATTCTCATATAATAATTACTTTCTGTTACAAAATTCTTTTCGATCTTCCCTGTACTCTCTTTGTAAAATAAGAAAATCCAAAGATCAGCACTGCCAGCAGCAATAAAAGTACCAACATGATAGCCGACGGATTCGTATCTAAAATCCATGAATAAAGACAGGAAGATACCAGCGACCAGATATTCGCCCCCATATGAAGCAGCACACTGCTCCACAGGCATCCACTGATATCCAGAAAATATGCAAATACCATTCCAAGAAGGCCTGCATAAACAGCCTGCACCAGATTTCCATGGTAAATTCCAAAGATCAGTCCGGAAATCACGGCTGCTGCCCCCATTCTCATATAATCTCGAAGGCGAAGGTAGATCAGCCAGCGAAAAACAATTTCCTCTGCCAGCGGTGCAATGATTCCCATACAAAGAATCAGAAACCACATCTGTTTTCCTGCCATCATCTGATCCATGGAATCCTGATACTCTTCATAGTTAAGAACTGATTGCAGAACTCCGATCAGCATATTTGCAAACTGAGAAAATCCTGCTCCCATTCCCAGAAATAGTAGCATTTCAGGAATGTTCAGCTTCCATGGTTTCTGTGACGCTACAAGGCCACCGATCTTTCTCGCAGCACGATCCCTGGTGTAAAAGCAAAGGCATGGAATCATTGCGATCAGTCCTGTCAGACCGGTAAGCAAAATTGCATTTTCATTATAAGCATCCATTCCCCCGCCGGATCTCATGATCAGCCAGAGACCTGTATATCCGACAATCTGCGAGATTAGGAAATGAATCCCGCACGGATATCCTACACGCCAGATCTGTCTGATATGGCTCTGTCTGCGTCGGGGGCTCAGTCGAAAAAATCCAGTACTTCATCCGTAGACGCAACTGTCTGTAACGGTTCTGCCGCCGCAAGCTCCTCTTCTGTGCCATAACCATAAGAAACAGCAATACATTCCAGCCCTGCCATTCTTGCTCCGAGGACATCATGTTCCTTATCGCCAACCATGATTACCTGATCACGGTGCTGTTCCAGACCAAGGCGCTTTAATGTCTCTTCGATCACTTCTGTTTTATTTGTTCTTGAACCATTCATTTCACTTCCGACGATCTCATTAAAATATTCTGTCAGATGAAAATGATCCAAAATCTGTTTTACGTAATATTCCGGCTTGGATGATGCAACCGCCAGAAGATATTTCTTTCTCCTTAATTCCTGCAGCATGTTTTCCACACCCGGATATGGTCTGTTCTCAAATATCCCGATCGTAGAATAGCGCTCCCTGTAATACTCCACCGCCTTACGCGCAGTCGGCTCGTCCAGATCTGCATACTTCATAAACTGTTCCATTAAAGGCGGACCGATAAATACTTCCAGTTTCTTAAGATCCGGCTCCGGCTTTCCCAGCTTATCCAGTACATACTGCACACACTTTGTGATTCCCTCGCCGGACTCTGTCAGCGTTCCGTCAAGGTCAAATAAAATCGCTTTATACATAATTCCTCCGATTTCCTGTGGACAATTTTCTTTTGTAAAATTTTATCCAAAAATTCTTCTTTTACAAATAACATAATGTTCAGAAAACATTATAGGTCAGTATAACATTCTTTTTATCTCCCGTCCACGCTAAATCCCTCGGAATCATAACTGCGATTTCCAGTTTGTTTTTTTCATCAGTAAATCCATTTATCTGCACTGTCTGTCCAGCCTGTTTCCATTTTCTTTCCTGTCCATTTATACGGACACTTATAATCTGCTGCATAATTCTGGAATTTAGCTGAACTTCCACCTGCTCCCCTTTGGGCAATTCTCCTCTCCAATAGAAGAGTTCCATTTTCTGCAGACACTCTGCCGGTGGCAGACGATATTCCTCTCTATATTCTGTCACTGTGTTTACTTTTTCTTTTGGAACTTCTGTAAATACAGGTGTTGGTGTAAACGTTGGTTTCACCGTCGGAGTCGGAACCGGTGTCGGTGTATCTGTCGGTATCGATGTCAGACTTATCTCTGCAACTGCAGATGAGTTCCTTTCCCCATTCGTGCCATTCCCGGTTACTGTACTGCTTCTATTATTATTTATGTTTTCACTCCCATTTTGATTCTGTGCAGTATAATCATCGCTATATCCTGACGTTGAAGAAGTATCTGGTTCGTACGTCGTGGAATTTCCCTGTCCATTTCCATTTTGTGTAACATCGTACGCATAATCATCCATATAGAATGATGAACCTGTATTATTCTGTTCTGTATCCTGTCCATCATTTTGGACTTCATCTGTATAAGAATTGCCATCATTCTGCTCCTGGCTGTATGCCGGTTCATCATCCCAATCTGACCAGTCACCATCGTATTCACCAGTTCCTGTTGAAACATCAAATCCTCCAAATTCCGATGCATACACAAACGAACCGTTTATATATATCAAAAATACCAGCATACCCATTAATATCATAGAGTATCTCTTATTTCTGTTCCCTTTATGATGCATTGTTCTGCTGTTCTGTAAAAGATGTTTTTTTCTTTCCAAGAATGATTCCTGCCTCCTTCTGCCACGCTTTCCATTCAAGTATAATACCCTCAGACACCTGTTGTGTCGTTCCTTCTACGCTGTTTTTCCATTGTCGATAGACAGCCCTGCTTTCCTGATAACGTGCCTGTCTGCAAAGAAACAATCCATATTCCAGATAGCCTTTCGTATATTCCGGTTCATAAGTCAGCAGCTGACGATAATAAATCTCTGCGCGATCTGCCCTGTCTGCCAGTTCCCCATTTCGTGCCAGCAATTCCAAAATACAGATCTGGTCATCTGCACTCTGGTAGGTTTTTTGAAAATTTTGTAGTGTCTGCTCTATGTGGTTATGAATCTTTTCTTTTTGTTCTTTTGAACCAGATCGGTATTCCATGCGGAAATACTGTGCTGTAACGGGTGTCAGCACATTCGAAAGCTCCGGAAGTTTTTTTCCTCCAAGTCCAAGACTCAGGACTATTGTCAATGCTGCCAGTGCTGCCGCTATCGGAATTAATATTGATTTC
>CAVBPN010000263.1:0-27621 GCA_963597235.1 bacterium | reverse complement strand
GTACCGGGCGCAGAAAAAGCCTACGCTGAAAGAAATCAATCTGGATATTTATCCGGGCGAAAAGGTGCTGATCGCAGGCCCTTCCGGAAGTGGAAAGAGTACCCTTGCAGGATGTGTCAACGGGCTGAATCCTTTTTCGAATCCGGGAGAATGTAAAGGTACACTGATCGTGGATGGTGTAGATGCACCACACAGCAGTATTTTTGAGTTGTCCGCGCATGTAGGAACAGTTCTTCAGGACCCGGATGGACAGTTTATCGGTCTGACGGTTGGTGAGGATATTGCGTTTGCTCTGGAAAATAGCTGTACTCCTCAGGATGAAATGCATGCGATCACGAGACATGCCGCAGAGCTGGTCGGAATCGAAAATCATCTGGATTATGCACCGCATGAACTTTCCGGCGGGCAGAAGCAGAGAGTCAGTCTTGCGGGAGTTATGGTAGACCAGGTAAAGATTCTTCTGTTTGATGAGCCGCTTGCGAACCTTGATCCGGCAGCCGGAAAACAGGCGATTGAGCTGATTGATGAAATCCAGAAAAAAACAGATACGACAGTTCTGATCATTGAGCATCGTCTTGAGGACGTCCTCTGGAGAAATGTAGACCGTATCATACTGGTAAACGAAGGAAAAATCCTTGCAGATATGACACCGGATGAGCTGCTTTCCACCAGTCTTCTTGCGGATAACGGTATCCGTGAGCCTCTGTATATAACAGCAATGCGCTATGCGGGAATTGACATCAGAAAAGAAAAGAAACCGGCACATGTGGATTCGGTTATTCTGGATGAAACTGATCGTAAGAAATTACAGGAATGGTTTGAGGCACAGCCACTTAAGGAAGATGCCGGAGAGCGGGAAACGCTTCTGGAAGTAAAGAATCTCAGTTTTGGATATACGAAAGAACATCAGACACTTCATAATGTCAGCCTGTCGATCGATAAGGGTGAGATGGTTAGTATCGTAGGAAGAAATGGTGCCGGAAAATCAACGTTTTCCAAGCTGGTGTGTGGATTTGAAGATCCGGATTCAGGTGAGATTACTTTCCATGGAAAAGATCTTTTGAAAGAAAATATCCGTCACCGTGCGAAATATATCGGGTATGTTATGCAGAATCCAAATCAGATGATCTCTAAGACAATGATCTATGATGAGGTAGCACTGAGTCTTCAGAAGGCGGGTCTGCCTGAGACAGAAGTCCGCCAGAAAGTAGAAGACACTCTGAAAATCTGTGGACTTTATCCGTTCCGTAACTGGCCGGTATCCGCTTTGAGTTTTGGGCAGAAGAAGCGCGTGACGATTGCAAGTGTGCTTGTGCAGGACCCGGAACTGATCATTTTGGATGAGCCGACTGCAGGTCAGGATTTTAAACATTACACGGAGATCATGGAATTTTTGCGGAAACTCAATGAGCGTGGAGTGACGGTCGTTATGATCACGCATGATATGCACCTGATGCTGGAATATACACCAAGAGCACTTGTATTTTCGGACGGGCAGCTGATTGCAGACCGCAGAGCATCCGAAGTGCTTTGTGATTCGGAATTGATTGAGCGTGCAGCACTGAAAGAGACAAGTCTTTTTACGCTGGCAAACCATTGTGAGATTACACCGCCGGAAGCATTTGTAGAACGATTTATCGGAGAGGACAGGGAGGTGAGAAGCCATGGCCGCTAAGACGGTATTGAATTATCTGGATCGTGACAGCGTGGTACACAAGATGACCGGAACCACGAAGCTGGCATTTTTCCTGCTGTTTACATTTGCAAGTATGATCACCTATAATACCTGGGTGCTGCTGGGACTTTTTGCAGTCAGCCTTGTGGCTTTTAAACTAAGTAAGATCAGGTACCGTGAAGTACGGTTTATGATGATCTTCATGCTGGTGTTCCTGCTTCTGAATAATCTGTTTATTTTCCTGTTCGACCCGAACCAGGGAACGAATCTGTATGGAACAAGACATGTGCTCTGTCACTTATTCTGGAGATATGATGTGACCGCAGAGCAGCTGTTTTATATGCTGAATATTTCCCTGAAATATTTTGTGGCACTGCCGGTAGCGATTCTGTTTATTTCCGCAACAAATCCGAGCGAGTTTGCGGCGAGCCTGAACAGCATTGGGATTTCTTATAAGGTAGGATATTCCGTGGCAATCGCGCTCCGTTATATCCCGGATATCCAGAGAGATTATCATAGTATCAGCCAGGCACAGCAGGCGAGAGGTGTGGAACTTGGGAAGAATGAGCATTTCTTTTCAAGATTGAAGAACTCGGTTAATATCCTGTTGCCGTTGATACTGACAAGTCTGAATCGGATTGATACGATTTCCAATGCGATGGAGTTACGTGGTTTTGGAAAAAACAGGAAACGTACCTGGTATACCAGGAGGGCGTTTGCACGGAGAGACTTTATCGCCATTGGAATTGGCGTAATTCTTTTAGTTGTAAGCCTTACGGTGACTATTAAGTTTGGACGATTCTATAATCCTTTTGTGTAAAAGGATTATATATTTTGGAAAATAAAAAAACTTATGCGAGGGGAGGCGCTCATAGTTGCGAGGGCCGCTCCCCTGAAAAACAAATATTTAATATAAAAATGTCAATATATTGACGGGTTACAGGGAAGTACCCTGTGCAGCTTTCTTAACCTGCGCAAGTGCTTTCGCCACCGTCGGAATAGAAATAATAATCACCGTAATGATTCCCTCTGCGAGCAGATAACTATAGTTATACACGATCGGGTAAACTGCAGTCAGGGATTTCGGGAAGTTATCCGGCATGTAGCTCATCCAGTACAGGTATCCGCCAAGTGCGTGGAAGAATCCTCTTGCGATAACTGCTGCAATATATCCTTTCAGCAATCCGTGGCTCTGTTTTGCGAAGAATCCTGCCATACCGAGTGCTGCAAATGCAAGGATATAATCGCAGCAAACCTGGAAGAAGGAAAGTACGTATGGTTCCTGGATAAACTGCAGGATTCCATAAGCAAGACCAACGGTGATACCGGTTCCTACTCCATACCAGTTAGCAACCAGTACGATGAACAGCATACTGCAAAGGGTAACGCTTCCGCCCCACGGCAGAGTAAAGATTTTTAAATAAGAAGTAACAAAAGCGAGTGCCATAGCTACAGCACAGAATACAAGCTGTCTTGTAGTGAGTTTCTGTTTTTCTGAGTGTTTTCCGGCAAAGTAGATCGCAGCCAGGAACAGGACGACTCCGACGATGATTGAGATGGCATATCCGGCTGTTGTCAGGCTGCCGTCACTTGTAACCATAAAGTTAAACATAAAATAAGACCTCCCTCGTCTTCGATTGAAAACAAAGGAGATCATAAAATCTCATCTAACGCATCCCTACGCTGGCATTATCCAAATCAGGTTATGGGTCGAAGTTCTGAACTTCCTCTCAGCCTGTTGTACAAGCTCCCCTGTTATCAATCCGTATGTAATAGAGTTGTCTGAATTTCCAGACAGGTTCATTATAAACAAATGCAAGGACAACGTCAAGAGCAGCGAGCCAATGGGAATACACAAAAGATTAGAAAGTGTTAGCTGGGATGCTTAAAAAAACGGAAACCGCCGTCTTTGTAGTCTGACACAAACGGCGGCCAGCACCAACCCCACCAGACTCAGAAATTTTCCGAATTTCACACCGGGAGCATGATACAGGATCACAATATGATGTTTTCCGGCATTGACCGGAAATCCCAGAAATGCAGTATTTACTTTTTCGATGGCAGTTTGTTTCCCATCTATATATGCAGTGAAGTTTTTATCATATGGAACAGAAGTAATAAAATATCCTGTTTTTGAAACCTCAATACTGCCGGCAATCCGATTGCCTTTCGTCTGCTTCTGGTCTAATTGAAAAACGGACTGGTACAGATCATCGGAATCGGGCATATCTTTTGTAAAAGCCTGTTCTGTTCCGGTATAACAACGGAAATCTGCCAGTTCATACTCACCTTTTCCAAAAGTTACTGTGATAGAAGTCTGGTCGGACGGAAACGGCATAGCATAGGTGAAAGTAGTATTTTCATTATAATAGATATGATTTTTGGCACTCAGTTTATTTTGAATATCGTTGATCCAGATGGATATGTCATGTTTGGAATCATGGTTCTTCACCTGAAATTGCAGATAAAGGTTATAGTTTCCGGTACTATGCAAAACAGGCACCGGAATCTGAATTGTTGTTTTTTCTTCGGCCTTTACGTGAACCGTTCTGTTTGCATCGGTCTGAATCTGTGCCTGACTGGTTTCTGTGTATGGAATCGAAAAATCAATTCGTGATGCCGTTTCAAAAATCTTTTTTTGAGTAATCCCGTTCGGAACAGAATCACCGGCCTCTTCTCCTGAATGTCCTGTCTTCTTATCCGGATTCTTTCTATTTCCCACAACAGCATAATTCATCAGAGCGGTCTGATTATATGGAAAACGAAGTCCATTGTAAGTTTTTTCTGACAGGAGTCGGTCAGTCGCATATGCGATCGGTGCCGTGTCTTCATTTTTTATGATAAACGGTGTTCCGTCCTCTTTTTGACTGATCTGATATTTTACTCCCATAAATCGCTGAAAAAGGGGATTTTTTGCGGCACCCTGCATCAGATTGTTCCGATATGGCAGTTCAAGCTGAAATATTTTTGTCCGGAAATTCAGATAGTCTGTATTATATGCGGAAGAATACAGAGAGGATGTCCACTGCCCGGATGACCAGATCCGGTTCAGGTTAGCAGAGTTTTCCGGTTTTTTGCCCATCTGCTCAATACGATAAAAAGAAGAATCTTTCTGCAAAATACTACTGACAGCAGTACCAATACGTTTGTCAGTCACTTTTGTATATTCTGCTTTACTTACCAGTTCGTATGAGGTGACACTGTAAACGCCGTGAAACAACATCAGACAAATCAATGACGGCACGATAAGAATCATCACTTTTCGGAATTTGTAAAAAGCAAGGATGGAAAGCAGTACAAGAATCCCGTTCGCCATAAAAAGCAGCCTCTGCCGGTCGATCGTGATAGGTGTATGATGACTGAAAGATCCAAAGAAGATCACGAGCAGTGTCAGCCCGGCAGAAAGCAGATTTATATACCGTGGTATTTCATGCCGTTCATTTTTTCTGAGGTATAAAGCAATCAGATAACAGACCAGCGGCAAAAAAGGAATGACTGCCTTATCTCTGATATATAGTTCGCCGTTCAGAAGCCAGGCAAATAGAGGGACAGTCATAACCACAACACAGCTCACGGTAAGCAATCGCTCACTCAGATTTCGATAAGTCAGTCCGACCATCAAAACCGTGATCGCGAGGGTGGTAAGTCCAGTCCCGTAAGTGCTGTATGCGATGCGGACAGGGGAAAACTGAGGAAGCAGCAGTTTGCTGAGGGAGGCAGTTACAGAGGCACTTTGTTGTTTCCTTCCAAAGAGTGCCAGTGCTGTGGAAACCAGAAGGATTCCGCTCATACAGACCGCCGCCAGTATCGGAAAAAGAAAGCGGATACCGTCTTTTAAAAATGTCAGCAGATGAATCCGTGGATTGATTTCCAGATATCGATATATGCCGTAGATTATCAGTACAAGTATTCCGCCGATGCTGAAATAAAAGCTTGTCATGACCATCAGGAAGACGTCGGTCAGATAAAGTCCTGATCTTGCTTTTGTGAAATAACGGTCAATGCCGATAAGGGAAAGATACAGAAACGGCATATAATTGACGAACATAACGTGGTGACAGGCATGGTAGATGACAGGCCCTGCAAGCAGATACATAAATGAAACACCAAAACGGACTGTCTGTGAAAATCTGTGTTTACCAAGCCAGTAATATAAAAGACATACAGAGGCTGCAATTCCCATAATGCTGACTGCCATCAGATAATCTTCCATTTTTATAAAAGGCAGCAGGTAGGAAGGCAGGATCAGCGGACTGAGCAGTCCATAATAAGCAAAATTATAGATATTCTGACCGCCGCCGAGGTTTAAGGCAAATTCCGGTAACAGATTTCCGGTGCTGTAAAACTGCTGACGGAAATAATCCGGAATGACACTGTGCTGATTGATCCAGTCGGTTTGTGCACCGAAGATATCGTTCCGTCCCGTAAATAACCAGCACAAAAAGATCGTCAGAAGACACAGAAACGGATAAACCAGCCATTGCTTTCGTTTATTAATATACATATTCGAAGAGTTCCTTTCTTGTTTCTGACGGTAGCTTTAGCCTTCGAATCTTAAGTGCCGGTGCAAGCCTTTCTTAATTTTTCTTAAATACAAAGTAATATTTTTATAATTTTCGGTAAAACGGCTTCATGTTCGATGAAGGCGTTTTTTGTTATCATAAAGTATAATAAAAGGATAGTGTTTACCTGGAATATGTTATAATAACTTTATCTATGGAGAGGGTTAGGTAAACAGGAAAAAAATAATCAAGGAGGAAGGTTTGGTATGTTCAGACGAGCAGCCGTACTGGCAGGGGGGGATCCTGGTCGGTACATTAATTATGGGGACGACTGTTTACGGAGCACAGAATCCGGATGATAAAATTACGATCCGAATGCTTCATTACTGGGGAGATACAGATGCTGATGTTTCGTCCCGGTATTTAAAAGAAATCCTGGAAAATGATTTTCCAAAGGCATTTCCGAATGTAGAACTGGTGCAGGATACGTGTGACAACGAGACTTATAAAAACAAAATAAAGATTCTTATGGCATCCGATGAACAGCCGGATATCATGTTCAGCTACGGTGGTGGATTTATGAAATCCTTCGTGGATGCGGGAAAGGTTCTTGCACTGGATGACTATATGGATGATTTTTATAAAGAGCATATGAAAACGGATATGCAGGAAAACTTTATTTTTGACGGAAAACAGTACGGAACATGCTGTACTTACTGGACGGGCGTTTTATACTGTAATCAGGAACTGTTCGATAAGGCCGGAGCAGAGATTCCGGAAACTTATGATGAACTTCTGGAGTCGGTAGAAAAATTCCAGGATGCCGGCATCGAGCCGATCGCGCTTGGAATGGTAAATAAATGGCCGGGACAGCAGTGGATCAATAACTTTACGATTCAGCTTGGCGGTGCCGAACATTATAAAGAAATGGCAAAGGGCGAAGCCAGTCTCGATGATCCGATACTCAAAGAGGCAGCGGATCTGACCGATAATCTGGTTTCAAAGGGAGCTTTTTGCTCAGATATGTATAAGCTGACATCCGGGGAAGCAGAAGAACTGTTCTTAAGCAGCGGTGCTGCCATGATCTATATCGGAAGCTGGTTTACGACTTTCGCAGAAGAACGGATTGGCGATAATTTAAGAGTCGCAAAGATGCCGACCGTTCCGGATGCAGAGTATACAGATGATTACCATGGAGGTGGTGTAAACGGCTGGATTGCATCAGCGGATACCGAATATCCGGAGCTTGCCGCGAATATAGTGGCATGGTTGTCTTATGAGCTGAGCTGCTATGAACCGGAATGTGGTTCCTTTACAATCGAGCCGGATGACCAGAAAATGGATATCAGCCCGGTCAGCCAGCAGATTCTGGATATGTATGAGAATAAAAAAGAAGGAGGAATCGCCTGGGATACTCTGATGAGTCCAAAACAGGCGGGAATATGGCTGGATACCTGTGCCAGACTGTTTGAAGGCAGGTTGAATGGGAAACGGTTTACAGAATCGCTGTCCAGTCAGATCGACCAGAAGGAGTGAGCGTATTGACAAAAAGATTTAGAAAGAAAACATTTTCCGAGCAGATCAGGTTTTACTATATTCTGCTGTTTCTGCTCGTTTTTCTCATATGCGGGGGTCTGTATCTTTTTACAGCCCGCAGACTGGTAGAATCTTCGGAGGATAAGAGTCTGGACTACAGTCTTCAGATGGTAGAGGGAAACATGGAATCCCTGCTGAAGAATATCAACGATGATTCGAAGATCATTGCATATAATGAGGTGGTGCAGAACACTCTACAGATGGAGATGCCGCTTGATTATGAGAGCAGAGCGAATCTTCAGGATGCGATCAACCAGATCGCGGCATGCTGTGAGGGAATCTCTTCAATTTATTTATTTGATAATGAAGGGGAAGCCTACACGGCAGGAAATGTCTATGAAGTAGAAGAAATCCGTTCTTATTTAAAAGAGACTTCCATGTATCAGTCCGAACTTAAGAAGAGCGGTGGCAGCAGTAAAGATTCGTTTGTATTTTCGTACCAGACGTATCTGGATGAAAATCGTCAGATCATATCCTTTATCCGAAGGATCCGTAATCTGGATACGATGGAGGATATGGGAATCCTTGCAATAAATATTCCGGCAACCAGGATCATGGAGACATTCAGTCCGGTCGCACTCCAGAACAACATGGAGATTGCGGTTCTGGATCAGGATAAAAATATCATTGCGGCGTCTTCGGATGGAGACTGGCTGAAAGAAACTGCTGAGAAGGAAAAACTGGAAACCGGTACAGATGCTTTTAAGGTTGTTATAAATGACAGTAAAAGATACCGCATCGGAAAAGTAGAGAGCGAGAGTCAGGACTGGAGCGTTGTTGCGGCATTACCGAGAAGCGAAACACTCGCTGCGATGCAGGCATATGCAATGTTCAGTATTATCTGCATTCTGGCAGGAATGGGAATGTGCGTATTTGGTGCATCCCAGATTACGAGAAGAATCAACCGTCCGCTTAAAAATATCCTGAATTCCATGGAACAGGTAAAAGACGGAAGGCTGGAACGTGTTGAAGTCATAGAGACAAATGCAGAGATGGACGAACTGCAGAAACACTATAATCAGATGCTTGACGAGACAGAGCAGCTGATGACCCAGAAGGTTGAAGAGCAGAGAATGCGAAGAAAATACGAACTGTCCCTTCTGCAGGCGCAGATCAAACCGCATTTCTTATATAATACGTTTGATTCTGTCTGTGCACTGGCGATGATGGGAGACACAAAAGCAGTCTATACCATGATGCAGGCACTTGGACAGTATTATCGAAAGAGTCTTCATAAAGGACAGCAGATCATACCGGTGAAGGAAGAAGTTGAGATCGTAGAGAACTATCTTATTATACAGTCTTTCCGCTATGACGATGTCTTTGAGGTAGAGTATGATATTGATGACAGTGTGAAAGAATGCAAGACAGTGAAACTGATCCTGCAGCCGCTGGTTGAGAATGCAATCTATCATGGATTCCGTGAAAATGATCTTCAGGGAACGATTACGATCCGTGCAAAAGATGACGGAGACTATATAAAGTTCCAGGTAGAAGACGATGGTATCGGAATGGAAAAAGAAAAACTGGACAAGATTCTGTATCGTACAGAAGACAGTCCGGAGAAACGTTTTGGTCTGTTTGGAACGATCCAGAGAATTCAGCTGTATTATCAGCAGGAGGATCTTGTACAGATTGACAGTGAAGTGGGTAAGGGTACTGTGATCACAGTAAGAATACCAAAAGAAAAGGGCGAGGAAATATAAGATGTTAAACGTACTTGTAGTCGATGATGAAAAACTGGTCCGTCAGATGGTCATGCGCTGCATAGACTGGGAAGCGATCGGACTTCATATTATAGGAGAGGCAAGCTCCGCAAGAATGGGGCTGGAACTGATCGATGAACTGCATCCGGATATGGTTTTTATGGATGTAAGAATGCCGAGTATGGATGGTCTGATCTGCAGCAGGCTGATTATGAAGAAATATCCACAGATCAAGATTCTGATCCTGTCCGGTCATGATGAATTTGAGTATGCCAGTGAAGGAATCCGCATTGGTGTCTTTGATTATCTGTTGAAACCGGTCAATGCGGAAGAACTGGAGAAGGCTGCTGTTAAGGCGAGAGATGCGATTCTGGAAGAACGTAACTTCCGTAAAGAATTTGAACGTTACAAGGAAGAGTTGGAAAAACATTCCAGTTATATCCGTGACAGACAGCTGAGTGCACTGGTGCGAAGCCGTACACCGGAGCAGTATCTGGAATCCCTTGCTTATTTTGGCGTAGAGATAAAAGATGGCACTTATCAGGCTGCTCTTGTGGAAAACGCAGTGAATGATACGGAGATCACAGAAGAGGAAAAGCTCCTTTTGAAAATGCATGTCCGTAAGATCATCGAAGATTATTACGGTGACATGAATGGCGTGTATGTGATCGACAGTGGTGCGGAACGACTGATCCTTCTGAATAACGAAGATGAGGATGCCATCTATGAACATGGTGAAGAACTGAAGTATTATCTGGAGAATAATACAGAGACAAGTGTCTGCATCGGAGTCGGAAATGTCTACAGCGATCTCGGAAAACTGCGTGAATCTTACCGTGAGGCGAAGGATGCCCTGAAATACCGGTTTGTTTCCGGTGAAGAAGATGTCATTTATTTCCGTGACATCTATCCATATTATGATACGGAAAGTTCCGTTGCAGTCAACGATGACATTCTTCATGAGTTTGGCAATGCGATCCGAATCAGCGATGCGATCAAGGCAGAAGAGATTCTGGACCAGATGCTGAATCATATGAAAAAGTCCGGTGAGGAACGCCGTCAGATCGTGATCTATTCTGTGCAGGTACTGGCAGAGATCCTGAAAGTTCTGACGGAGCTTAAGGTAGACAGCCAGTCAGACTTTATGAACCAGAGTGATCTGTTTGAGGGTATTTTTAAAAGAAATTCCTTTGAGGAAGTCCGGGAATACCTGAGACGTGCAGTGCAGGAAGCCTGTGTGATGATCGGAGCAGAAGTATCGGATAAAGAAAAGAACCTGGTACATAAGGTAAAAGATTATCTGAAAGAGAATTTTGCGGAGGAAGAGATCTCCCTGAATTCCCTGGCATCCATGTATTATGTGAATTCCAGTTATCTGAGCCGTGTATTTAAAGAAAAGACGGGAATGACCTTCAGTAACTATTTGTTTGAACTTCGCATGAAAGAAGCAGAGAACCTGATCCTGCGTACGGACCTGAAATCTTATGAGATTGCAGAAAAGGTTGGAATCGCGGATCCACACTATTTCAGTTCCTGTTTAAAAAAATATACCGGCATGTCGGTAAGTGAGTATAAGAAAAAAGGTAAATAATTTACCTGAAGGTAAAAAAATAACAACAAAACGTAAAAAAAAGACCATTGTGACGAAAAACAACCTGTTTTCGACACGGTGGTCTTTCTTTTTTCGGGGTAATGATTTTACACTTTTGAGTCATCTGGCTCCATGTAAGAAAGAGCTTGAATATGATAACTTATATACATCGAAACAAGTACGATACAAAAACAAAAAACAGGAGGTAGCAAAAATGTTTAAAAAAGTAATGATGGGGATGATGGCAGCAGTATTAGCTTTTACACCGGTGGCAGCGAATGTTACAACCGTAAAAGCAGCGGAGAAGACAAGAGAGAATCTTAAGATCGGTGTTTCATGGAAGACTCTTCAGGAAGAGCGCTGGGTAACAGAACTTGATGAGATCGAGAAGGTTTGTAAAGAAGAAGGCATCGAGATGCTGTATCAGTGTTCTGAAAACGACAGCCAGAAACAGGTTGGACAGATCGAAAACCTGATCTCACAGGGTGTAGACATGCTGATCGTTCAGGCTCCTGAAAAAGGTGCTGTTGACAACGCATTAAAAGATGCTCATGACGCTGGCGTATTTGTTTGCTACTACGAACAGGTTGGCGGAGAAACTTACTTCGATATGTCCGGTGGAAATGACTACTTCGAAGTTGGACAGGCAATCACAAAGACAATCGCAGACATGAATCCTACAGGAGATGTTTGCTACCTGCTTGGTGATTCCGCTGGTGGATCCGGTGTCATCAACTTCAAAGAAGGTATGCAGGACTCCATGAAAGACTGTGACGTAAACGTAGTTGGTGAGCAGTTCGTAACAAACTGGGATCCAGCAACAGGAATGGGATACGTAGAGAACTGGCTTTCCGAATATGCTGACACACTTTCCGCAGTACTTTGCATGAACGATGGTCTTGCAGGTGGTGCAGTACAGGCTCTCGCAAACGAAGGCCTTGATGGAAAAGTTCTTGTTTGTGGTCAGGACTGTGACCTTGCAGCTTGCCAGAGAATCGTACAGGGAACACAGGTTTCCACAATCCGTAAAGGTGGTAGAGATTACGCAAGACAGTTCACAGAAACAGCAGTTAAACTTTATCTTGGCGAAATGACAGAAGATGATTTCGATATGACAGATACAAACAGCCTTGGCGAAGAGAAACCATTCATGTCTTATCCGGCAATCATCGTAACAAAAGACAATATTGATGAAACAGTTATCGACGCTGGCGTATATACAAAAGAAGAAGTTTATGGCGACAGCGCTGATGCAGCAGACGATACAGCAGAAGACACAGCAGAGACAGAGGAAGCGGCAGAATAATTAAGTAGAGTGTAAAGAGAGCTGCCGCAGAGATTGCGGCAGCTTTCAAAACTGATGGAGATATATTGGAGAAAAGGAGGGGCTTCGTATATGGAAAATTATATTTTACAGATGAATCATATTACGAAAGAATTCCCTGGAGTAAAGGCTCTCGACGATGTCACTCTGAATCTGAAAAAAGGAGAGGTTCATGCACTTGTTGGTGAAAACGGTGCCGGTAAATCTACTCTGATGAAGGTTTTGAGCGGGGAACATACCGATTATACAGGAGAGCTGATCCTGGATGGAAAAGTTGTAAATTTTAAAGGAGTCAAAGAAAGTGAAGCAGCAGGTATTGCGATCATTCATCAGGAACTTGGCCTGATCGAGACTCTGAATGTATGCGAAAACATTTTCCTGGGCGATGAGATCACACAGAACGGATCTATCAACTGGGATGAAGAATATAGAAGAACCGCAAAGGTTCTGGAAGAATTAAAACTGAAAATAAACCCGAAGACACGAGTTGGTAACCTTGGTATCGGCCAGCAGCAGCTGATCGAGATCGCGAAGGCACTGAACAAAGACTGTAACATCCTGATCCTGGATGAACCTACAGCACCACTTCCGGAAGATGATTCCGAAAATCTTCTTCAGCTGGTAAGAGAACTGCGTGATAAAGGAATGAGTATTATCTTTATCTCTCACAAGCTGAATGAGGTTTTGAGTATCGCGGATTCTATCACGATCCTTCGAGATGGTCATACGATCAGTACAAAACCGGCTGCTGAATATACAGAGCAGACATTGATCAACGGTATGGTCGGTCGTGAACTGGATACCCGTTTTGAGTCTAGAGACTGTCCGATCGGAGATGTGGCACTTAGAGTTTCTGACTGGTCTGTCTATGATGGTATCAATAATAAATGGATCGTAAAAGATGTAAATCTTGAAGTACATAAAGGTGAAGTTATCGGTATTGCAGGAATGATCGGTGCAGGACGTACAGAGCTGGCAATGAGTATCTTTGGAGCTATGGATGGTGCGATCACCGGAAAACTGGAATACCAGGGTAAAGAAAGACCACACTTTAAGAACTCGGCAGAAGCCATTGCAGATGGTGTGTTTTATTCCTCAGAAGACAGAAAGAAATACGGTCTGATCCTTTCTTCGGATATCGCGTATAATTCCTCCCTTTCCAGTCTGGATAAGTTCACAGGTGGCGGGCTCTTTATCAATAAAGACCGTGAACTGGAACGAGTAAAAGAACTGGTAAAGAAACTTACTGTAAAAACTCCTTCTATTCTTCAGAAGGTAGGAAACCTCTCCGGTGGTAACCAGCAGAAGGTATGTCTGGCGAAAGCGATCATGACAGAGCCGAAAGTCCTGATCCTGGACGAACCTACACGAGGAATCGATATCGGAGCAAAAACAGAAATCTATCAGCTGATCAATCAGATGGCAGCAGAGGGAATCGCAGTGATCATGATCTCTTCTGAAATGCCGGAAGTACTTGGAATGAGTGACAGAGTGTATGTCATGAAGGAAGGCGTGATCAGCGGCGAATTTGATAATAAGGAAAGAAAGCTTACCCAGGAGGATATTGCTCTGGCGGCAACAGGAGGTGTCTCAAAATGACAGATAAAGTTAAAAATTCAAAAATAGACATATTCGGATTGTTTTATAAAAACAGTCTCGCGGTAGAAACCATTATCGTATTTATCATTTTTCAGTTACTTACAGGTGGAATGTTCATGTCATTCCGAAATCTTTCCAACCTTTTGATGCAGGGAGCTATCTGCTCCATCATCGCGATCACCATGTGTCTGATCATCATCACATGTAACGCGGACCTGTCAGCAGGTCGTTTCCTTGGAATGCTCGGTATGGTAGCAGCACTGCTCCAGGTTAATACAAAGCTTCCGTCAATCGTAGTTGTACTGATCGTATATGCGATCGCACTGATCTTCGGATTTGCACATGGTTTCCTGATCGGATACATGAAACTTCCGGCATTTATCATCACCTTAACCACACAGCTTGTATTCCTCGGAATCAACCAGTTAGTCAGCGGTGGTAAGATCGTAGGACCGGCAACAGGAATCATTGCTGAGATGGGTAACGGATATATTCCACATTTCAGTGAAAACTACAATGACACAACACTGATCCTTGGCGCGATTGTAATCGTTGCATATATCTATCTGACTGTAGCAAAAGAAAGAAAGAACATCAAACAGGGTCTGACAGAGCCACGCTGGAATAAGATTGCTCCAAAGACCGCAGTTATAAGTATCCTTGCAGCACTCGTAACATTCGTAATGTACATGCACAAAGGATTCTCTTATGCAATGATCATCCTCTTCGTTCTGACAATGATCGTAGCATATGTAAGTAACAATACAAAATTTGGTCGTTACGTATTCGCAATCGGCGGAAACGCAAATGCAGCATCTCTTTCCGGTATCAACGTATCAAAAGAAATCTTTAAACTTTATGTATTACATGCAGTCATGGTTGCAACTGCAGCACTTGTTTACCTTGGACGTCTTGGTTCTGCAACTACTGCAAGTGGTAACGGATATGAATTTACAGCGATCACCGGCTGCGTTGTTGGTGGAACGTCCATCCTCGGTGGACGCGGAACTGTTGTAGGAGCCGTTGTAGGTACAATCTTCATGGCAGCTCTTGACAATGGTATGTCACTTATGAACGTAGATGCATCCTGGCAGTACATCGTTCGTGGTATCGTTCTTCTGTTCGCGATCATGATGGATTCCTACGCAAACAACAGAAAAGCAAAAACTGTACAGGCAGCTTAATTAATAATTTGAATTAGAGAAAACAGAGCCGGAACAGACGGCAGAATGGAGCAGTTATGAAAAATTACAAGATCAAAGATATTAAAGTACATCTCGTATCACAGCCGATCACAGGCGGATTCGCAGATGCGACACGTAAAGTAGAATGCATTGGATTTACAATCGTAAGAATCACAACAGAAGACGGAATCGAAGGTTTCGGTGTTACTTATCATGAAGTAGGCGGCGAAGCAACCAAGATGTTGATCGAGAAAAATATCGCTCCGAAGCTGATTGGAAGAGATTCGTTCGAGACAGAGAAAATCTGGTATGAAATGTTCGGATACTTAAGAGGTGTCGGACGTAAAGGACTGATGTTCTGTGCACTTTCCGCAGTAGATATCGCACTCTGGGATCTGAAAGGAAAGATCCTCGACATGCCACTGTATAAGATGTTCGGTGGAACAGAAACAAAGATTCCGGTATACGGCAGCGGTGGATGGACTTCCTATTCCGATGACGAACTGGTAGAAGAGATGGTAAATTTCGTTAAAGTTGACGGATATAAGAACATTAAATTCAAAGTTGGTGTTGAGGGCGGCATGAACCCGAACCGTGACCTGGTACGTGTTCAGAAAGTACGTGAAGCAGTCGGACCGGAAATCGGAATCATGCTGGATGCAAATAACTGCTGGGATGCAGCAACCGGCGCAAGATTTGCAAACCGTGTAAAAGACCTCGACATCATGTTCCTGGAAGAGCCTGTATTTGCAGATGATATGCCGGGACTGAAAAAATACAAAAATACCACAGACCTTCCGCTTGCAACAGGCGAGCACGAATATACAAAATGGGGCGCAAGAGATCTTCTCCTTCATTCTGATGCAGATTATATCCAGTGTGACGGAACACGTGCCGGCGGCTTCACAGAGATGCTGAAGATTGCCGGAATGACGCAGGCATTCAACGTAAAATTTGTTCCACATGCAATGGAAAATATCCACATCCATCTGATCAGTGCATTCAACAATGCTCCATTCCTTGAGAGACTGAAACTGTTCGAGGGAATCACAGCAAATACTTATCTGGATGCACCGAAACCGGTAGACGGATATATGACCATTCCGGATCTCCCAGGACTCGGACTGAAACTGAATATGGACTTCATCAATGAATACGATGAGAAATTCTAAAAAATAAAAATCAGGCAGACATTTTTATATAGGAGGATACGAATATGAAGGCAGTTATTAAGAAAGATTACGGATCAAATCAGATTGAATATACAGATATCCCGAAACCGGAAGTACAGGACTATGACGTACTGATCAAAGTAAAAGCAGCAGCAATCTGCGGATCAGACCTTGGACTGATGTATGGAACAGTAGAAGGAAAAACAGTTCCGTACCCGATCGTAATCGGACATGAATTTGCCGGTGAGATCTGTGAAGTAGGATCAAAAGTAACACGCTGGAAAGTTGGCGACAGAGTTGTATCTGATAATACCGGTCATGTATGCGGCGTATGCCACGCATGCAGCAAAGGTGAATACCTCTTCTGTGCAGACCGTAGAGGAATGGGAAATGACATGGACGGTGGATTTGCTGAATATGTAAAGATCCCTGGAGATGTCCTGATGGTATTCCCGAACTGTCTGTACAAGATCCCGGATAACGTAGCTTACGAAGAAGCAGCTATGATGGACCCGCTCTGCAACGGTTATAAATCAGTGATCCAGGAAGGCGGACTTCTTCCGGGACAGAACGTAGTTGTATTCGGATGCGGTGCTATGGGACTTTTCGCAATGAACGCAGCCCGTCTTGGAAGCGCAGGAAAGATCATCGCAGTCGGAATGTCCGAGGATGAAGATGTTCGTTTCCCACTTGCAAAGAAACTTGGTGCAACAGACTTTGTTGTAGCTGATAAAGAAGACGTTGTAGAAAAAGTAAAAGAGATCGCAGGACCGGAAGGTGTAGCAATCATCGTAGATGCAGCAGGCGCACCGATCGTTCTGAAACAGGCAATCGATATCGTAAGAAACGGTGGAAAGATCATTAAAGTCGGATACAGCAAGAACCCGATCGGATTCTCCCTCGATAAGATGGCACTGAAAGGTGTTGTACTGATCGGACATATGGGATATGACAGCACAACATGGAAGAACTGCCTGACACTTCTTGAAAAAGGCGAGATTGACATGCAGGCATTTATCTCCCACAGAATGCCATTATCCAAATGGCAGGAAGGTATCGAACTGGTTAAGAACAGACAGGCAACAAAAGTTATTCTCCTTCCGGAAGAAGACGAGAAATAAAATACACAGCAAAAGGAGCAGATTATGGGAAGGTTTCAGTACGGCGTGTGTGAATGGTCAGTAAAAGCGAGAGGAAAACAGCTCTGTGAAATGGCTTACGGAAGTCATCTGGACTGCCTGCAGCTTGGAGTAGGTGAGGAAGTTTTTGCAGGAAAAGGACTGGGAGATACCAAAATGATCGAAGAGTACCAGAAAGCAAGTGAATTATATGAGATAAACATCCATTCGTTATCACCACAGTTTGTAGATCAGTACAGTTTTACAATGCCCCAGAGCGAACAGGAAGCACAGATCGCCGCGGAACTGGTCAGCCGGACCATAGAACTGTGCAGCGTATTTGGATGCAGATCCTTTCTGCTTCCGGTGTTATGTAAAAATGATATCTGTGACGGGGCATCCTTTCACAGAGCAGTAGAGTATATCAAACGGTTCAGTGACCAGGCGGCGAATGATGGGATCGAGACCTGCCTGGAACTGAATCAGAGTACGGAACAGGTACGAAATCTCCTGGATGCGGTAGATAATCCGATGGTAAAGATCTTCTTTGACTCCCAGAACCTCTACGCATTCAACGGAACTTCAATGGCACGGTATTTCAGAGAACTGGAAGATGTGATCGGAGGAGTCCACTTAAAGGATGGAAAAGGAGCGATGCTCTCAGGAAGTCTTCTGGGAGAGGGTACTTCCGGATTAAAAAAAACAGCACAGGCGATCCTGAAAAGCAGCTATGAAGGATGCCTGATCATAGAAAGCGTATATGACAAACCAACAGTCTGCACTCTTGGGACAGAGGCGGAACTGCTTGGAAAAGATGCAGCAGTACTGCACAGAATCTTTAACTGAGACAGAAAGGATGGCAAAAGGATATGGCAAATACACATATGGTAAACAAAGCAGCGTTATTACTTGAAAACAGAAAGATTGAGATGGGCGATTCTCCAATGCCGGAGATGAAACCCGGTTATGCAAAAGTAAAAGTAGAATATTGTGGTGTATGCGGATCGGACGTTCATTTCTATTCCTTCGGTGAACCGGAATTCCCGGATGTATATCCATTCATCCTTGGACATGAATTTGCAGGAACCGTTGTAGAAGTAGCAGACGACGTAACAGACCTTAAAGTTGGTGACAGAGTTTGTGTGGAGCCTGGAACATTCTGTGGTAAATGTGAATGGTGTAAAAAAGGAAAATACAACCTCTGCAAAAATATGGAATTCCTTTCCGCACCAAGAACTCTGGGTGCAATGAGAGAATATATCACACATCCGGCAGAGCTCTGCTTCAAACTTCCGGATAACGTATCCACACTGGAAGCAGCACTGGTAGAGCCTCTTGCAGTAGGTATGAGTTCCGTAGTTCGTTCCGGTATCCATGTAGGCGATTCCGCAGTTGTTCTTGGAACAGGATGCATCGGTCTCGTTACGATCATGGCACTCAAAGCTGCCGGTGTAACAGATATCACAGCAGTAGACCTCTATGACATCCGTCTTGAAAAAGCACTGGAAGTCGGAGCTACAAGAGTTATCAACACAAAAGATAAAGACAGCGTAAAAGAAGTACTGAAATACTATGACGGCATTGGACCGGATTATGTATATGAAACAGCAGGAAGCAGATTTACAGCAGAAGCAGCTGTTTATATCTGCAAAAAGGGCGGCACATTAATGCAGATCGGAAACGTAATCGGTGAGTCTTCCCTGAACCTTCAGAGAATGTGTGATAAGGAACTGACACTGATGACAAACTTCCGTTACAGAAATGTATATCCGGTTTGTATCGAAGCAATTTCCGCAGGCCGTATCAATGTAAAACAGATCATTTCCAAGATCTATCCATTTGACGATACCATGCAGGCTTTTGAAGACTGCATTAACAATAAACAGTCCATGGTAAAAGCAGTTCTGAAAATTGCCGAGGACTGATGGGAAAGGAGAAATAATCCCATGAACAAAGTAGTATGTGTAGGCAATGCAGTGGTTGATATCATTGTAAAGAACGGCCCGGACAGAACACCGGACGGCATGACACAGTTTTCCGAAACAATCGATATGTACCTTGGCGGAGATGCCGTAAATGAAGCGGTTGGAATGAGTGCCATGGGAAGCGAAGTAAAACTGTACACAGCTATCGGTGATGATACTCTCGGAAGTGCTTTTATGAGCATGGTAGAGGGTAAGGGCATGGATACCACAGGTATTGTTCGAGATAAAGAGCACGGAACAACTGCAACGATCGTAACGGTGGAAGCTGACGGAGAGCATGGATGCATGACTCTCCGGAACGGGGCAGCCGGAAACATGCATTACAGCCTGGATGTTTTTGACATCGACTTTACGGATGTAAAACTTCTTTCCGTTGCAAGCCTGTTCTGGAGTAAAGGACAGAGGGATGACGAACTGAAAGAGCTTCTGGCAGCAGCAAAAAAAGCCGGAGCAGTGACTTCGGCAGATATGGTCCTGGATCAGTCCCAGATGACACTCGAAGATATCAGTGAATCCCTGAAATATATTGATTATCTTGTTCCGAGTTATCATGAAGCTTCCTATTTTACAGGAAAAGATACACCGGAAGAGATTGCAGAAGAATTCCACAAACGAGGCGTTAAGACCGTTGTCCTGAAGATGGGTTCCGAGGGTGTCTTCGCAAGTGAAGGCGGAAAGACCTACCGTGTAGGAACGATCGCAGATAAAGTCGTCGATACTCTCGGCGGCGGCGATAATTTCGTAGCCGGATTCCTGACAGGAATCGTTGAGGGACTTCCGCTTGAAGAAGCACTGTATGTAGGCTCCGCATCCGCAGCAATCGCGATCAGCCAGTACGGAGCAAACGGAGCAGTAAAGAGCAGACAGCAGGTACAGGAGTATCTGGATGCACACAGAAAATAGATTAAAACAGATATTATTAAAACAAACATTTTTCGGAGATTAAGGAGATCAGACTATGAAGATGATAATCAACGGCCAGAAGGTAGATTCCTCTGACAAAAAAACACAGGATGTCATCAATCCTGCAACACTTGAGAAAATTGACACTGTACCATCCGCAACCGCAGAAGATGTAAAGAAAGCAGTAGACGGTGCAGTTGCAGCACAGGAAGCATGGGCAGCTCTTCCGGTAAGAGAAAGATGCATCATCCTTCGCAGATTTGCTGATATGGTTATGGAAAGAAGACTGGAACTTGGCGAGATCCTTGCAAAAGAAGCCGGAAAACCATATATGAAAGAAGCTGTATGGGAACTGGATTCCGTAGCATATGTATACCGCGGAGCATGTGATGTGGCACTTCATTATTATGGAGCAACCATGCCGATCGGAACAGAACCTGGATATGACGATGATCTTCAGATCACCATTCATGAGCCACTTGGAACACTGGCATGCATCATTCCGTATAACTTCCCGCCGGCAATCTGGGCATTCAAGACAGCAGCCGCTCTTGCAGCAGGAAATACCATCGTTGTAAAAGCTCCTTCCTTTGACCCGATGACTCTTCTGGTACTGCATGAAATGCTTCATGAAGCAGGCGTTCCGGCAGGCGTTGCACAGTGCCTGACAGGAAGAGGCGCACTGGTTGGTGATCTTCTGGTAGATGATCCGAGAATCGCAAGTGTAAACTTCACCGGAAGTACAGAAGCAGGTATCAGCATTGCACAGACAGCTGCAAAACATCTGACAGAGTATAAATTTGAACTTGGTGGAAACGATGCCTTTATCGTATTCGACGATGCAGATATGGATCTGGTCATCAAAGAAGCAGAAGATCAGGCAAGAAACAACCGTCAGTGCTGCACAGGTTCCAAGAGATTTATCGTACATAATTCCCTGAAAGAGGAATTCGTAAAACGCCTCAGTGCAGAACTTGACAAACTGGTGATCGGTGATCCGATGGACCCGAAGGTAAACATGGGACCGATGATCGCAGAGAGAGCTGCAAAGAAAGTAGAAGAGCAGGTAAACCATACCGTAGAGCAGGGCGCAAAGATCGCACGCGGCGGCAAACGAAACGGTGCATTCTATGATCCTACGATCCTTGTGGATGTAACACCGGATATGGATATCGCAAAAGATATGGAAGTATTCGGGCCTGTATGGCCGGTGATCGGATTTGATACCGTAGACGAAGCAGTTGCAATCGCAAACGGTTCTCAGTACGGACTGGGCAGCGGTCTCTTCTCCAGAAACATCTACACCTGCCTGCAGACAGCAAAGAGACTGAAAACAGGACATATTGCAATCAACGGATCCGGAAACTTCCGTGCTACGGAACTTCCATTCGGCGGTGGTAAGAAGATGAGTGGTAACAGCCGTGAATCCCTTTCCAAAGTAATGGATGAGGTAACACAGATCAAGTCCATCGTATTCCGTTATGCATTCAACGAAAGAAAATAAATCAGTCAATCAGGACAACAGGTAGGAGGAAACAGTCATGCTTATGAATATGAAAGATCTTTTGAAGGTCGCTAATGAAAATAATTTCGCTATCCCTGCATTCAATATCAGTGATTATTCCATGTTTATCGGAATCATGGATACCTGCGAAAAAACAAATTCTCCGGTCATCATCGAGATCCATCCACTGGAACTGGATTTCACAGGAACCGATCTGGTAGAAGCCATCATCAAACGTGCATATAAATCACCGGTTCCGGTATGCCTGCATCTGGATCACTGCGGTGACTTCGGAAAGATCATTTATGCGATCAAAGCCGGATTTACATCTGTTATGTTTGACGGCTCTTCCCTTCCTTTTGAAGAGAATATCGCAGGTGCAAAGAAAGTTGTGGAAGCTGCTCATCCGGCAAACGTTTCTGTAGAAGCAGAACTTGGAACCATCGGTTCTACAGATGCACAGGCAGAAGCCGGTGCAGCACAGATCATCTATACCAATCCGGATGACGCTGTAAAATTTGTGGAAGAGACAGGTGTAGATACACTTGCTGTTGCAATCGGAACTTCCCATGGATTATACCCGGCAGGAATGCAGCCAAAACTCAGACTGGATATTCTGAAAGAGATCAAGGCAAAAGTAAATGTTCCGCTCGTACTTCACGGCGGTTCCGGAAACTCCGATGAAGAAGTCGGACAGGCTGTTGTACTCGGAATCAACAAAGTAAACATTGCAAGTGATATCAAAGAAGCATACTACAAAAAGATGCGTGAAGTTCTGAAAGATGAGAACTTAAGAGAGCCAAACATCCTTCAGTCACCGTGTATCGAGGCTATGCAGAAGGTTGTAGAACATAAACTGACACTTTTCCAGACAATCGGAAAAGCAGCGCTGTACTAAGAAGAGAAACAGGAGGTAGCGGCCATGAAAATGCTGATCAGTGGAAACTGGGTAGATGCATCCAGTAAAGAAACAATAGATGTTACAAATCCTTACGATGGAAGTTTCCTGGATACTGTTCCAAGTGCATCAAAAGAAGATGTGGACAAAGCGATCGAAGATGCAGTTGCAGCACAGAAAGTATGGAACAGAATCATCGTTCGCGAAAGAGCAAAGATCCTTCGCAAATATCTGGGACTGCTGGAAGAACACAGAGAAGATCTTGCAAAGACACTTACGCTGGAGACAGGAAAACCGATCTTTGATTCTTATGGAGAAATCGATTCTGTATACATGACATTTGAAAGTGCTATTGAGATCGTAAAACATCACTATGGCAAGACAATGCCGATGGGCATTGAAGGTGGATACGACAACGACCTTCAGGTAACGGTTCATGAACCACTTGGAGTTATCGCCTGCATCGTTCCGTTTAACTTCCCGGCTGCATTATGGGCATTCAAGGCTGGTCCGGCACTTATGGCCGGCAATGCCATCGTGGTTAAGCCTGCCACATCCAACCCTCTGACTGTAATGAAACTGATGGGACTTCTGGTAGAAGCAGGAGTAACACCGGGAGCAGTACAGTGTGTAACAGGACGCGGTTCTGTTGTTGGAAACTGGATCTCCGACAATCCGGCGATCGCACAGGTAAATCTTACCGGTGGTGTGGAAGCAGGTAAAGAGATCGCCCGCCATGCGGCAGAAAATCTGACTGCTTATAAATTTGAACTTGGCGGAAATGATCCTCTGATCATCTGTGCAGACTGCGATATGGATCTGGCAGTAAATGAAGCCGGTGACAAGACAAGAAATGCAGGTCAGTGCTGTTCCGGCGCAAAACGTTTCATCGTACATGAATCTATCAAAGATGAATTTGTGAAACGTCTGATCGAAGAACGTCTGAAAACCGTGAAAGAAGGCGATCTTCTTGATATCAACACTGATTTTGGTGTCCTGATCAGTGAAAAAGCAGCTATTGAAGTAGAAAAACAGGTACAGCATACTATCGACCAGGGTGCAAAACTTGTTTATGGTGGTGTCAGAAGAGGCGCATACTATATGCCGACAGTCCTTGACAACTGTACAAAAGATATGGATATCTGCAAGAACATGGAAATCTTTGGACCTCTGTTCCCGATCTTCACATTCAAGACTCTGGATGAGGCAATCGAGATTGCAGAGACCTCAGACTATGGTTTAAGTTCCGGTGTCATCACCAATAACCTTCAGGATGCAATGAAAGTAGCTGCAAGCCTTCGTACCGGTATGGTAGCTGTAAACGGATCCGGCGGATTCCGTGCACAGGAACTTCCATTCGGCGGCGGCAAGAAAATGAGCGGTAACAGCAGAGAATGTATGTCTTCTGTACTGGAAGAAGTCACCCAGGAGAAATCCATCATCTTCCGTTATGCAATGAAGAAATACAAGGAGGACTAAATTATGAAAAAGTTCAAAGGTATCTATCCGGCACTGATCACGCCCTTCGATGAGAAGGGCAGGATCAACCCGGAAATGGTTCAGAAAGTTGTAGACAGCTGTCTGGCAAAAGGAGTCAGCGGTTTTTATGTAGGCGGCAGCACCGGAGAGTCTTATCTGCTTTCCCTCCAGGAGAGACGCGAGATGCTGGAGCATGTAGTAAAAGCTGTAGACGGCAGAGGCGATGTGATTGCAAACATCGGCGTATTTGCCACAGAACAGGGCGTAGAGCTTGCAAAGCACGCAGAAGGACTTGGCGTTTCTGCTATTTCCTCTGTTCCTCCGTTTTATTTTCCCTTCTCCCTGGAGGAATACGTGCAGTATTATAACGACCTGGCAGACAGTGTAGACGTGCCGGTGATCATCTACAATATTCCGGCAATGTCAGGAATCACCTTTAAGACAGCGGATATCGAACGTTTCTTTGCCAACGAAAAGATCATCGGAATGAAGCACACCAGCTACGATCTCTTCCAGCTGGAACGAGTACTCAAAAAGTACCCGGAAAAGAGTGTCTTCTGCGGACATGATGAGCTTTTTCTCAGTGCTTCCGCAGTCGGAGTACAGGCAGGAATCGGCTCTACATTTAACTTTATGGCTGAGAAGTTTGTAAAGATCCAGAAACTTCTCGTCGAAAATAACTGGACAGAGGCAGCCGTCATCCAGGATGAGGCGAATGCAGTGATCGAAGAACTCTGTAAGATCGGCGTATTCAAAGGCGTGAAGGCAGCCCTGAAAATGCAGGGAATGGACTGCGGCGACTGCAGAAAACCATTCCAGCCACTGAGAGATGATCAGGTGGAAGAACTGAAACAGGTTCTTACGGAAAATCATTGTTTGTAAGACCAGATTTCTTCTGATCTCCAATATAAAAAGTTTTACACAGAAAATACAGCGTGAGATATCGCTGTATTTTTTGTGTGGATTTAATGATTTTAAGGTTTTAAGCTTTAAACCCTAAAAGTGCTTGTGTTTACGGGGGCTTATGAGCTATACTAAAAAATACGTAACCGTTCGAAGCAGTGGCTTCTCCGGACGTCTGTGAATATTGGAAGAGGGTTTAGATCATGATAGTAACTTTAATTGAGAAGGTCTACAGTTTTCTGTGGGGAGATCTGCTGCGGATTCCGCTGCCGGGCGGCAGTACTTTAGGAATCTCACTGCTGATCATTTTACTGATTCCTACGGGAATTTATTTTACGATAAGGACGCGTTTCCTGCCGATCCGCCTGTTTCCGGATATGGTCAGAGCGCTGACGGAAAAGAAAAAGGACAAGAGCAATCTTTCTTCCTTTCAGACACTGATCGTATCGACGGCAACCAGAGTCGGAATGGGAAATCTGGTCGGAGTCGTTGCGGCAATCTCTGCAGGAGGAGCAGGAGCCGTATTCTGGATGTGGGTGACGGCTCTGATCGGTTCGTCTACCGCATTTATCGAGGCAACGCTTGCGCAGCTTTATAAAGAAAAAGATCCGCTGTATGGTGGTTATCGCGGAGGCCCGGCATATTATATCCATGTGTATGTAGAAGAAAAGCAGAAGAAAAAGAGAAAGAAAGTTGTGATTTCTGTACTGTTTGCAATTTCAGGCCTGATCTGCTGGTGCGGAATCAGTCAGGTAGTCAGCAACTCTGTTGTTTCTTCTTTTAAAAATGCATTTTCAATTCTGCCAATCTATACGACGGTTGTGCTGGTTGTAGTTGCTGCTGTGATTGTGCTTCGAAAGGATGCGACCGTTAAGGTCCTGGATATGCTCGTGCCGTTCATGGCGGTATGTTATTTTGCAATCACGATCCTGATCATTGTGATGAATATCGGAAGCCT
Organism: bacterium; assembly: GCA_963597235.1. Lineage (GTDB taxonomy): Bacteria > Bacillota > Clostridia > Lachnospirales > Lachnospiraceae > Blautia_A. Next base: position 1,524 of record CAVBPN010000263.1, on the reverse strand, counting down.
TCCGGGAGTGTTTTCAAGAATCTTTCAGGAGGCATTTGGACTTCGTCAGGCGGCAGCGGGCGGATTTGGCACCGTATTGATGAATGGAATCAAGAGAGGGCTGTTTTCAAACGAAGCAGGTTCCGGCTCTGCTCCGTGTGCGGCAGCAGCGGCTGAATGTGATCAGCCGGTCAAGGCAGGTCTGGTACAGGCACTTGGCGTATTTATTGATACGATCGTGATCTGCAGCTGTACGGCAATGATCATGCTCCTCGCTCCGGAAGAAAAGGTTGCAGGACTTTCCGGAATGGACCTCTTACAGACTGCGATGGAACATCATCTGGGAAGATTCGGTGCGATCTTTATTGCAGTGACACTGTTTCTGTTCAGTTTTTCCACTTTCCTCGGAATCCTGTTTTATGCAAGAAGCAATGTGGCCTATCTTTTCGGAGACAACTGGGCATCACAGACGGCATATAAAGTTGTGGCACTGATCATGTTCTTCATTGGTGGTCTTGCCGCGTATACGTTTGTATGGGATCTCGGTGATGTCGGAATCGGTCTGATGACGGTATTTAATATCATCATTCTGTATCCGCAGGGTGAGAAAGCTCTGAAAGAATTAAAAGCGTACGAAAAAGCAAAAAAGAATAAAAAATAAGAGAAACATAAAATACGACAAAAAATGCCCCGGCAGGAAGAACCTGTCAGGGCATTTCTCATGTACGAACTTTGATTAATAGTAGTCAACTGCTTCAACTGTCTCGCTTCCGGATGTGAAATCTGTAGTGATGGAGAAATCGTTGAAGGAGTAAACACCGCCAACTTCATTTCCGTTTGCATTGTATGCCGGCTCGTATTCGATCGGTGTACCGTAGGCACTCATGAAGTCACTCAGTGTAGAGTCTACATAAGAAGATGCGTCACCGGAGGATGAACTGGCTGTGGATGAAGAATCGGAGCTGCTGTCAGTATCGGCAGATGCTGCGTCAGAGGATGCAGAACCATCTGTGGAAGCTGTAGCGTCTGTTGCTGTACCATCAGCTGAAGTAGCTGCAGATGCATCTGTTCCGGTAGCATTAGCCGGTGCCGGAGTAGTGGTCAGATTAGCTGCCGGTGTAACTGTAGGAGCCGGTGTAGAGGTAGGTGCTGGTGTGGCAGTGGCTTCAGCCGGTTCTGGAGTTATAGTTACAGCCTGACTGTCAGCCGGATCATCAGCGGTGAAACCGCATCCAGTCATGAGGATCGATGCTGCAGCGATTGCTGATAAAAGCATAAGATTTCTTTTTTTCATGAGTATATCTCCCTTACTATAATAATCTCTTACGTTTATTATGCGTTCTTTTTCGAACTTGACAATAGGATATGGGAAAAGTTTAGAATAAAAACACAAATAATATCGATATTTTTCATAAACTGTATGGAAAAGAATGCAGTCAGAATACGCAGGGAAAGCTTGCCGACAGGGGGCATAAATGATATATTCCCACCTTTGACAGTTGTAAGGCAACAAAACGGCTACAAACCCAGTAAATATGGGAATTG
>CAVBPN010000262.1:0-5091 GCA_963597235.1 bacterium | reverse complement strand
AACGATGATAATACCTGCGATGATATAATATACATACATAGGTATTTTCTCTGGTTTCTTATTACCAAACTTCATTTATCTTCTGCCCTCCATATCCGTTGCTGCTACTTCATTCACAGTAACCCATATCTTTGAAAGCATCCGTTATATTCAGCATTCCCGGATTCTCTCGAAATCATTTATGACATGTACCATACCATTTTTCTTCCAGATATTCAATGTTCATTCTATGAAATTTTATAAACTTTTCATAAAAAATCTACAATAAAAGGAATTTTTCTCAAGGTCACATCTTTATGGAACGTTTTTTAAACAAAAAAACCCTCTGATAGTCAGAGAGCCTAAGTTAAATGCCGCTGGCCGGACTCGAACCGGCACGGTTTCCCGCTTGATTTTGAGTCAAGTGCGTCTGCCAATTCCGCCACAGCGGCAAATGAACCGAAAAATATATTATCATAAATTCCGGTCCATTGCAAGCCTTTACAGATAATTTTTATTTATAAAGTTTCTCTTCATCCTCAAGCAATTTTTCATGGATTGGGAAACAGTCAAATGTTGCAAAATAATCTCTTGGAGTTTCTGCACGACGAATCATGTCAAAACTTCCATCCTCATGAAGAAGAATTTCAGCAGATTTCAGCTTACCATTATAGTTATATCCCATCGCAAATCCATGTGCACCTGCATCATGAATTACAAGAAGATCACCCATATCTACCTTCGGAAGATAACGGTCAATGGCAAATTTATCATTATTTTCACAGAGAGATCCTGTAACATCATAAAGATGATCGCATGGCTGATCCTCTTTTCCCATAACAGTAATATGATGATAAGCACCATACATTGCCGGACGCATCAGGTTGACAGCACACGCATCCACCCCAATATATTCCTTGTGTGTATGTTTTTCATGAATTGCTTTTGTAACCAGACAGCCATAAGGTCCCATCATAAAACGGCCGAGCTCTGTGTAGATTGCAACATCACCCATGCCTGCCGGCACAAGTACTTCTTCGTATACTTTACGAACACCCTCTCCGATCAAACGAATATCATTCGGTGTCTGATCCGGTCTGTAAGGGATACCAATACCACCGGAAAGATTAATGAATCCGATATGTGCACCTGTTTCTTTCTGAAGTTTTACTGCGAGTTCAAACATGACTTTGGCAAGCATCGGATAATACTCATTAGTTACAGTATTACTTGCAAGAAATGCATGAATACCAAAGTTTTCAGCACCCTTTGCTTTCAGGGTACGGAATGCTTCAAAAATCTGATCTGTTGTCATTCCATATTTTGCATCGCCTGGATTATCCATGATATCATTGCTGATCTTAAACAATCCACCCGGATTATAACGACAGCTGATCGTTTTTGGAATGTATCCAACTGCTTTCTCTACTGCTTCGATATGTGTAATGTCATCCAGATTGATGATTCCGCCGATTTCATTTGCATAGCGGAATTCTGCATCCGGTGTATCATTTGATGAAAACATGATGTCACCCTGTTTACAGCCGATTGCCTTTGACAGCATCAGTTCTGTCATGGAGGAACAGTCGCATCCGCATCCATATTCCTGAAGGATCTGAATCAGATACGGGTTCGGAGTAGCTTTTACCGCAAAAAACTCTTTAAATCCTTTATTCCATGAAAAAGCTTCTTTCAGTGCTTTTGCATTCTCACGAATACCTTTTTCATCGTAGAGATGAAAAGGAGTAGGATATTTTGCAGTAATTTCCTGAAGCTTTTCCAGTGTTACAAATGGCTTTTTTTTCATAATCTTATCTCCTCGTTATTTTATATCTCCTCGTTGCGCTTTACACTATTTCACATGCTGATGTGTAAAAAGATGATCCTGGCAATACTCATAATTACCATTACACTTAGAACAGAAACGGAACTCCAGATTCGGATCATCCAGTTCTGTACGGCCGCAGATTGCACATTTATGCTTTGTGATCCCGCCTGTCTGCGGATTTACTCTGCTCTGAGCCATTGCTTTCCTGAACTCTCTGCGTCTGTGAACTTCTTTTGGATTGTACCGATGCATATTCCGGTTACTGAAGAAGAACAGAACAAAGTTCAGAAGAGATGCAAGGATCGGAACGGCCATAACCCACAGTCCAACTCTTACATATGAAATCATATTGTAAACAATGATCGCACCATATACCCATGCCATCCATTTCATTTTAATCGGAATCACAAACCACAAAAGGATCTGCATGTCCGGGTAGCATGCCGCATAGGCGAGAAATACAGAAAGACTGACATAATACGTCGTAAATACTCCACCGCCGATCATATAAGTCATTCCGTCGCTCACCACAAAACCACCTGTCACAAAATAAGTGACAAAAGCTGCGATCAGAACAAACAGAAGTCCCGAAAAAATATACAATGTATAACGGAAACTTCCCAAGGTACGCTCAAGAGAGGTACCGATCGGATAATAAAAGAAAAATATGGAAATCGCAAACAACAGGAAATTCCCTGTACTCGGCGGATAGATCACCCAGGTGACCAGACGCCAGATCTGCCCCTGCAGGATCTTTGAGACATCCAGGCTCATCATACTGAGCAGAGACGGATTCATATAGGTAAGCAGATATCCGATCACATAACAGATAATAATATAAACTGTCAGATTCGGTATCCCACCGTGTCTTCCAAATTTACGTTCCAGTTTATCAATCCAATTCATAAAATCAATTCTTCTCCTTTTTCAGTTAGTAAGTACTGTTCGGAAAGATGAATAGATACTGTGAACAGTTACAATAATCTCCTGTCTTATCAGAAATATTTCTTCCTGGACAGGAAAATAGCAGCAATAATACTTGCCGCAATAGACAACAGGATTACGATCAGGAATCCCCATGTCGTACTGGAAAATGGCATTCCTGACGGTGCAAGGTTCATTCCATAAGCACTGAATATGATCGTCGGGATACTCATAACGATCGTGATCACAGATAAGATCTTCATGACATCATTCAGGTTATTGGAAATAACTGATGCAAATGCATCCATCATGCTCTGCAGGATACCGCTGTAGATATTCGCCATCTCGATTGCCTGCGTATTCTCGATGATGACATCCTCCAGGAGTTCTGTATCCTCCGGATACTTCTTAATACTTTCAAGTTTGATCAGTTTCTCAAGCACCGCCTCATTGGATCTAAGAGATGTGGTAAAATATACCAGTGATTTTTCCAGTTCCAGCAGTTCGATCAATTCCTGATTTCGCGGAGAAAAATGAAGTTTTTCTTCAACCTGTTCGCTTTTCTTGTCAATGATACGCAGATAACGCAGGTACATACTGGAATTTCTGTACAGGATCTGAAGAATAAAACGTGTCTTCATATAAGTAAAGAAATTACGTACACGCCCTTCCATAAATCTGGTAAGAACCTGTGTATCCTCCAGACATACCGTGAAGATCATTTTGTCAGTAACGATAATACCCAATGGAATCGTACCATACCAGTCCTTGTCATTTCGTTCCTCGATCATAGGAACATCAACCAGGATCAGAGTGTAATTATCTTCCACCTCAATACGTGACCGTTCCTCTTCATCCAAAGGCGCCCTCAAATCATCAACCTCTATCTGAAACTGCTCAGATATCTCAAATATTTCTGTTGCCGTAGGATTTGTAAGGGCAATCCAGCAGCCATCCTGAGGTTCCTGAATTTCATGGATTGCTCCGTCAGATGTGCGAAACATTCTAACCACGATTACACTCCCCTTCCACTCTCATTTTTGGTCATATGGTCAATTATAAAATGTGGCAGGATTTTTGTCAATTCCAACCGAATTGTATTTACAAAAAATTCATTCAATTTATACATTAAAGCGGCATAGTGCAAATTATAGACTTTCTATATTTAATGTGTTAAGATGGATTACAGTGAATAAGGGAGGACTTAATGCTTATGAATAAATCCAGCTTCGGTACTCATTTTACCGTAACCACCTGGGGAGAATCCCACGGAAAAGCACTTGGTGCTGTCGTTGATGGCTGTCCGGCAGGACTCTCTCTCTGTGAAGAAGATATCCAGAAATTTCTCGACAGACGTAAACCCGGCCAGAGCCGCTATACAACAGCTCGTAAAGAAGGTGACCTTGTCGAGATCCTGTCCGGTGTTTTTGAAGGAAAAACAACCGGCACTCCAATCTCACTGATGGTCCGCAATACAGATCAGCGTTCCAGAGATTACGGAAATATTGCATATTCCTACCGTCCGGGACATGCTGATTATACGTTTGATGCAAAATACGGATTCCGTGATTATCGCGGTGGCGGACGTTCTTCCGGCCGTGAGACGATTGGCCGTGTGGCATCTGGCGCAATTGCCTCTAAAATCCTGAATTCGATGGGAATTTTATTTTGTACCTACACAAAATCTATCGGGCCTGTTTCTATCAGCGAATTCCATCCTGAAGAAATCACCAATAATGCATTTTATATGCCGGACGCAGCTGCAGCAGACAGAGCAGGCGCTTATCTTGAGGAATGCATGAAGAATCAGGACAGTGCCGGAGGTGTTATCGAATGCCGTATCACTGGTGTTCCGGCCGGCCTCGGTAATCCGGTCTTTGAAAAGCTTGATGCAATGCTCGCCCAGGCAGTTATGTCTGTTGGCGCAGTCAAGGCTGTCGAGATCGGTGCTGGTACAGCAGTTGCCCATATGAACGGTTCTGAAAATAATGATGGTTTTCATACAGATCAGGGGCACATCACCAAAACGAGTAATTATGCAGGTGGCATTATGGGCGGCATCAGTGATGGCAGTGAAATCGTCCTGCGGGCTTATATTAAACCAACACCATCTATCAGCCAGGCGCAGAATACGACCACAAACACTGGTGAAAATATTTCTCTTGAGATTCATGGTCGCCACGACCCGGTTATTGTACCACGTGCGGTCGTCGTCGTAGAATCTATGTGTGCACTCACTGTTACCGATGCGCTTTTCGCAAATATGACGTCCCGCCTGGACCGTATCCAGGAATTTTATTCAAGATAATTATTTTTTACTTTTATATTATAATTATAAAAAAATCCTGCAGTCAAAAACT
>CAVBPN010000261.1:15223-20905 GCA_963597235.1 bacterium | reverse complement strand
GTGCGCTGTAAGTTACTGTGAACGGAGTGAGCAGTAATAGTTAAGGAGGACAAGAACTTGGATAATTTCAGGGAATGGTTATCAGATAACCTTCGCTATATTATGCTTGGCGGAGCGATTTTGATAATCGTAGCTGTATTGTTCATTGGCATACGTGCCTGTGTCGGAAGTGGAAAGGGGACTTCAGACGGAGAACAGACTACAGCACAGGACAACAGCCAGGGAAATGATCCTTCTTCTCCGGAAGATGATGGGGAGACAAACGACGGGAAGAAAGAAGAAGACACGAATCCCTTGGAGGATGGCAGTGAAGAAGTTACTGCACTTATGAACAGCTACTACAAGGCTTTAGGGGAAAAAGATATTACAACGTTAAGAACGCTGGTAAATAATCTGACACCTTCCGATGAATCCAGAATCACAAATGCAAAGGATTATATCGAAGGATATCAGGTCAGCAAAGTTTATATGAAGAAAGGTCTGGATGATAATTCGTATGTTGTATATACGAAGGGCAGTTTCATCTGTAAGGGAATTGATACACCAGCACCTTCTCTTTGGAGTTCTTATGTTGTAAAAGACAGTGATGGTACCTATAGAATATTAGGTGACCTGGAACAGAACACAACCGTTTCCGATTATATGGATTCGCTGAAATCTGATGAAGATGTAAAGAAGCTTACAGCGGAGGTGCAGGCGGACTACGAGCAGGCACAGAAGGATGATACTGCTCTTGCACAGTTCCTTAATGGACTGGGGGAAGAAGCTGATAATTCTGCTGAAACAAGCGCAGACGGCACAATGCTGACAGTTACAGAAGGGTGTAATGTCAGAGCTGAAGCAAGCAGCGACAGTGAAATCATAGGTGGCCTTGATGAAGGGGATCAGATTCAGAAACTGGGTCAGGAGGGTGACTGGATTCAGATTGAATATGATGGTCAGACTGGATATGTATACAGTGAACTGCTGCAGTAAGATAGTTTAGCACAACAAAAAGACACAGGATCATATCAAAATGTATCCCGTGTCTTTTTTTGACTTATTTTTTCAGTGAACCATCGGACTGAAGTTCGTATGTCTTGTCGTCTACGGTAATCGTTCCGGTCTGCATGATACCATCCATATCCATGTAATAGCGTTTGCTGTTGTCATCGACCCATCCGGTCTGCATGTTACCGTCTTTATCAAAAAAATAATGTTTGCCGTCCGTGTCAATCAGCCAGCCTGTATAAGGAACACCGTCTACAATAAACATCCAGTTGCTGCCACTTGAAGTCCAGACTCCGCTGCTAGCCTGTGGAGATGGATCTTCCTGTGTATCCTGAGTGGCCGATGTAGTCGGAGCGACTGAAGGTTTAGCCGTTGCGGACGGTGCAGCAGAGATGCCGACGGTTGCCGTTGGTTTCTGCGTGATCACAGGTGTCGGTGTGGACTGTGCTTTCTTTATTACAGAAGTGTGTCTGGATGGGATTTTATATTTCGGATCGAAAGTGGTTCGATGGAATAAAAATCCGGCAGACAGACACAATAAAATCGCGATCAGAAGCAACAGAGGATTAAGTTGTCGTTTATTATCAGACATGTTTTCCCTCCTTTAGTCAGTTGCAATGTCTTTTTTATTCAAACAGTAACTTCATCATACAATATGTGGTAAAAAAAAACAAGCTCTCGGTTGCGGACAAAAAGAAAAAACTATATAATGGAGTAATGGACGAAAAAAAGATGACAGCAGATAAAAATGCAATAAGAATAAATAAATATCTGAGTGCTGCAGGGGTATGTTCCAGAAGAGATGCTGACCAGCTGACAGAAGCGGGTCGGATCACTGCTAACGGGAAGGCAGTCGGAACCGGAGAGAGAATTCCGGCCGATGCAGTTGTCTGCCTGGATGGTGTGCCGGTGAAGACTGAGACCAGACAGGTTCTTCTGCTTTTTTATAAACCTCGTGGAATTGTATGCAGTACGAAAAAACAGCGACAGGAAACGACTGTGACAGAATATCTGGATTATCCGGTAAGAATCTATCCGATAGGACGTCTGGATAAAGATTCAGAGGGACTGCTTTTGCTGACAAATCAGGGTGATCTGGTCAATCGGATCATGCGCGCGGGAAACTACCATGAGAAAGAATATAAAGTGACGGTAGATAAAGAAGTTACAGAGGATTTTATCAGAAAGATGAGCAGAGGTGTTCCGATTCTTGGAACGGTAACACGTCCATGTGTCGTCAGAAAGACCGGAGAGAAAAGTTGCTCTATTATATTGACGCAGGGACTGAATCGTCAGATCAGAAGAATGTGTGAATATCTTGGATATCATGTACGCACTCTGAAACGTATCCGTATTATGAATCTTACATTGGGAGATCTTAAATGTGGAGAATACCGCGAGATCCGACAGGATGAGTGGAAGAAACTGAATGAACTGATCCAGAATTCATCCAGTGAGACAGTAATCAGAACAGGAGGACCGCATGGAAACATCAGCCGTAAAAGAAATGAAAGAACTGGTGCAAAAGCTGAACGAAGCGGCAAAAGCATATTATCAGGAAGACCGGGAGATCATGAGCAACAGAGAGTACGACGCTCTGTACGATCAACTGGAAAAAATGGAAAAGGAAACAGGAATCGTTCTGGCAGACAGTCCGACCGTTAATGTAGGTTATGAGGCAGTTGATGCACTGCCAAAGGAGACACATGAGTCACCGATGCTTTCTCTGGATAAAACAAAAGACAGAGAAGTTTTAAGGTCATTTATAGGAACACAGCAGACATTACTTTCCTGGAAGATGGATGGACTGACGATCGTTCTCACCTATGAAAATGGTGAGCTTCAGAAAGCGGTTACCAGAGGAAATGGTATTGTGGGTGAGGTCATTACCAACAATGCCAGAGTATTTAAAAATATTCCATTGAAGATTGCGTATCAGGGCAGGCTGGTATTACGCGGAGAAGCAATTATTACGTATTCGGGTTTTGAAAAGATTAATGATACGATCGAGGATGTAGATGCAAAATATAAGAATCCTCGAAATCTCTGCAGTGGTTCAGTGCGCCAGCTGAATAACCAGATCACGGCAGAGCGAAATGTGCGTTTTTATGCGTTTGCATTGGTTTCGGCACAGGATGTGGATATGCACAATTCGAGAAAATATCAGATGGAATGGCTTAAGAGTCAGGGATTTGAAGTAGTGGAATATCGTATGGTCACGGGAGAAAGTCTGGATGAGGCGATGGATTACTTTGCTCATGTGATCGAGCAGAATGATTTTCCTTCGGATGGTCTGGTTGCGTTATATGATGACATTGCCTATGGGGACTCTCTTGGAAGCACTGCAAAATTTCCGCGAAATGCGTTTGCATTTAAATGGGCAGACGAGATCCGAGAGACAACACTTCGCGAGATTGAATGGAGTCCTTCGAGAACAGGCCTGATTAACCCGATTGCCGTGTTCGACCCGGTTGAGCTTGAGGGAACGACAGTCAGTCGTGCCAGTGTCCACAATGTGAGTATCGTAAAAGAACTCCAGCTGGGAATCGGAGATACGATTCAGGTATATAAGGCGAATATGATCATTCCTCAGATTGCGGAGAATCTGACACGAAGCAGTAATCTGGAAATACCGAAGATCTGTCCGGCATGCGGGCAGGAAGCCAGAGTGATAAAAGAGAATGATGTAGAAGCACTTTTTTGTATGAATCCTGACTGTGCTGCTAAAAAAATTAAAGCGTTTACGCTGTTTGTGAGCAGAGATGCTATGAATATCGACGGATTATCCGAGGCAACTCTGGAGAAATTTATCGCAAAAGGTTTTATACACAATTTTGGAGATATCTTTGAAATAGAAAAATACCGTGACGAGATCGTGACGATGGACGGATTTGGAGAAAAATCTTTTGAAAATCTGATGAGCAGCATTGAAAAAGCAAAAGAGACAACGCTCGCAAAGGTGATCTACAGTCTGGGAATTTCAAACATAGGTCTTTCAAATGCAAGAGTAATCTGCAGATATTTTGATGATGATCTGGATAAGATCCGTTCAGCGGATGAAGAAGAGATCAGTGCGATTGACGGAATCGGTCCGGTCATTGCGAAGAGTCTGACGAAGTATTTCAGTAATCCTGAAAACAGTCATAAGGTGGATCATCTGTTGAAGTATCTTCATATTAATAAAGAAGAGATTTCAGGTGAGCAGATATTTGCGGGAATGAATTTTGTTATTACCGGAAGTCTGGTACATTTTAGTAACAGAGGCGAAGCGAAAAATCTGATCGAATCGCTGGGCGGTAAGGTTACAGGTTCTGTAACCGGAAAAACAAATTATCTTATTAATAATGATGTTACATCAAATTCATCTAAAAATAAAAAAGCACGGGAACTTGGAATTCCGATTCTGTCAGAGGAAGATTTCCTGAAGCTGACAGAAGGATAAAAAGTTTAATGGATCATATAGAATAAAAATGAAACCAGATAAAAGGAGGAACGGGAAATGCCGATTAAGATACAGGGAGATTTACCGGTAAAAGAAATTCTCGAAAGAGAAAATATATTTGTTATGGATGAAGGCAGGGCAGTGCATCAGGATATCCGTCCGCTTCAGATTCTTATCCTGAACCTGATGCCGCTCAAAGAAGAGACAGAGCTGCAGCTTTTACGTTCACTGTCAAATACACCTCTGCAGGTGGATGTGACATTCATGGCTGTTGAGAGTCATCAGGCCAAGAATACGTCGGCAAATCATTTGAATAAGTTTTATCAGAGATTCTCTGAACTGAAAGATATGAAGTTCGATGGAATGATCGTGACAGGAGCTCCGGTAGAACAGATGGAGTTTGAAGAAGTAGATTACTGGAATGAATTGACAGAGATCATGGACTGGACGGAAAGCCATGTGACATCGACAATCTTCCTGTGCTGGGCAGCTCAGGCAAGTCTGTATTATTTCTATGGACTTAAGAAGCGTCAGCTGGATCATAAGATGTTTGGCCTTTTCTGGCATAAAGTACTGAATCGTAAGATTCCGCTGGTCAGAGGATTTGATGATGCTTTTCTTGCACCGCATTCCAGACATACAGAAGTTCCGATCGAAGATATTCGTGCATGCAAGGATATCATGATCCTTGCAGAGTCCGAGGAGGCCGGCCTTTTTCTGGCAATGGCACAGGGCGGCCGTAAGATTTTTGTAATGGGACATCCGGAATATGACAGGGTGACTCTGGACGGTGAGTATAAGAGAGACGTGAGAAAAGGACTTCCGATCGATCTTCCAAAAAACTATTATAAAGATGACGATCCGGAAAATAAACCCCTGCTTCTCTGGAGAGCACATGCAAACAATCTGTACACAAACTGGCTGAATTATTACGTATACCAGAGTACTCCATTTGATCTGATGGGAACACCTGATTTTGAGAGCATTTCATTTAATTAAAAAATAATATACAGGGGGGATGAAAATGGATGCTTCAATGTTTATTGGAACATGGTGGTCACTGGTACCACCGCTGCTGGCAATCGTGCTGGCATTAGTAACAAAAGAGGTTTACAGTTCACTGTTTATCGGGGTGGCAGCAGGAGCCCTGCTGTATACTGGTTTTCATCCGTGGAATGCATTTGTGGCATTTTTTGATATTATGAAAAGCAGTATGAATCTGAATATCCTGATCTTTGATGTGCTGCTTG
>CAVBPN010000261.1:2354-15213 GCA_963597235.1 bacterium | reverse complement strand
AGCTGCACCGGTCTGCATTATTGCACCGATCTCCAGCTGGGCTGCGGCAGTCAATTCTTATGTTCCGGATGATGCAGGAATTACAGGATTTCAGCTGTTTTTATCAACGATTCCGTACAATCTGTATGCAATCCTGACACTGGTAATGGTACTGTTTGTTATTACGGCAGGATTTGACTTCGGATTAATGAAAGTTCACGAAAAAAATGCGGCAAAAGGTGATCTTTTCACTTCCGGTGGAGAAGAATTTGATCAGGTAAAAGAAGAGATTTCTGCTAACGGAAAAGTTATGGACCTGGTATTGCCTGTATTAGTACTTATCGTATCTGCAATCGGGGCAATGATCTATACCGGATTCCTCGGCGGTGCAACAGATATCGTGACTGCTTTTTCCGGCTGTGATGCAGAGACCAGTCTGATCTTTGCCACAATGGTTACAGTATTCTTCATGATGATCCTTTATCTTCCAAGAAAGGTTGTTACATTTAAAGGATTTATGGACAGCTTTGTGGAAGGCTTTAAAATGATGATTCCGGCAATCGCAATCCTGATTTTTGCATGGTCACTGAAAGGTATGGGCGATGCTCTGGAAATCAGTACTTTTGTTAAGAACATTGTAGGAAGCAATACTTCTGCAAGCGTAATTCTTCCGGCAATCCTGTTCGTGGTTGCGGTATTTCTTTCTTTCTCAACAGGAACAAGCTGGGGAACTTTTGCAATTCTGGTTCCGATCGCGATCGCAATGTTCCCGGGTTCAGAAAATCTTCAGATGATGATCATTTCTGTATCCGCAGTTCTTGCCGGTGCAGTTTGCGGAGATCATATCTCACCGATTTCTGATACAACCGTTATGTCGTCGGCAGGAGCACAGTCCAACCATATCAATCATGTTACGACACAGATGCAGTATGCAGCAGTTGTTACAGTGATTTCCTTTATTGGATATATCATTGCCGGATTTATACATATCTGGTGGGTAGTGCTTGGAATCAGTCTGATCCTGCTTCTGATCACACTTACAGTGATTAAGAAAATCAGTTTATCGAAAGATGAGGAGACAAAGGCACGTGCATAAGATTCAGGTACCGTATATTGATCAGAGTGTAAAGTATCCGACAGGATGCGAGAGTGTCTCGGCGGTTATGCTGTTGAAGTTTCTGGGATATGATATTACAGTGGATGAATTTATCGGAAATTGTCTTGAGTGCCGGGAAATGGAACTTCGGGATGGCGTTTTGTACGGACCGGATCCGAATGAATCTTTTTGCGGAAGCCCTTACGATGAAGAATCTTATGGGATTTATGCAAAAGGTTTGCAGAAGGCACTTATAAGAGCTGCCGGGGATAAATATGAATTCCCGGATGAAACAGGGACACCGCTATGTGATCTCCTGGAAAAATATATTGACAGAGAAATTCCGGTGATCTTCTGGGCCTGCATTAATATGCGAGAGGAAATTCCGGGACCGGAATGGAAACTTCTGGATACCGGGGAGACATTTACCTGGACATCAAATGAGCATTGTATGCTGCTTGTGGGTTATGATAAAGATCAATATTATTTTAATGATCCGTATGATAATAATGGCGTGATCGGATATCCGAGGGAACTTGTTGAAAAACGCCATGCTGCGCAGCAGAGTATGGCACTTGGCGTCAGGAAAAAATGACCAGAACATGCAAAAAGTGTCAGGCCTTTACAAAAACTTTATTTGAATTAAAGAAATAAATCTGCTATAGTATAGGTGATTACGGTAAACTGTTTTTTATCAAAGAAAGAAGTGTTTATTTTGCGTAAGAAATCACACATATTATTAGCGAGATACCTGGCAGACCAGATGCCTGCTAATGAAAGTTTACAGTCACATAGAAAAGCATTTTGTCTTGGAAACATTCTTCCTGACATTCAGCCTTCGTTTGTAACAAAGAGACATGAATATTTTGGAACGTTTGATGAAGTGCAGGGAAAGATCCGGAGACTTGTTCAGTCAGGTGCCGGGTATAATGACAGGGTATTCTGGCGCAGGGCGGGAGAGGTCATGCACTACATAGCAGATTATTTTACTTTTCCGCATAATAAAACATTTGATGGGACACTCCGTCAGCATAATGCGTATGAGAAGCACCTGAAGAATGAACTGAAAGCATTTGTGCTGGAAGGAAAGGCGGATGTATATGCAGAACATGAGATTCACTTTGAGACTCTGAATCAGCTTCTGCAGTACATTAAAGAGCATCATAGAAGATACCTGAACTGTAAAAGAAATATTGATGATGATATTCATTATATTCTCAGTGTATGTTATCAGGTGTTTCAGGGAATCTTCCAGTTATGCAGAAGAGCAGATGTAAGAGAATATGCATCAGCAGTTATGTGAAATATGAAAAAAATGTGAATTTTATCCAGAAACCGCCGGGAATTTATCCCAGCGGTTGATTTTTTTGGTACTTTATGCTAAACTGATCACAGTATTGTGTAAGTGAGTTTAAGTTAGCGTCAGTTTACTATATCGTGAACTGCAGTAAGAAACATACCTTTATAAGGGGAATAAAGATATGTTCTTGACAGAAGGGAGCAATTTTACCAGAATGAAGAACAAATATCTGACCAGAAGTTTATGTGTTACGATTTTATCTGCAATGGTTTTATCCAGTCCAATGTCTGTTATGGCTGCGGATGAAGAGATAGAGACAGTAAGTGATTTTGATGATGGAAGCAGTGAAGTGATTTCTGACGGAAGTGATACACCGACGCCGGAACCAGATACACCAGCACCGGAACCGGATACGCCGGCGCCGGAACCGGACACACCAACACCAGAGCCGGATACACCAACGCCGGAGCCGGATACACCGACACCGGAACCGACAGTAGCACCGACAGATCCGACAGCAACACCGAGTCCGGAGCCGACGGCAGCACCAGCAGATCCGACAGCAACACCGAGCCCGGCACCGACGAACGTAACAGAATCTGAAGCTGCAAAGAGTCTGGTAGCTAAGATCAATGCACTTGCGAAAGAGACACTTACAGTAAATCATGCAGCACGTGTAAAAGCCCTCAGATCTGAATATGACAGCCTTCCGGCTGAACAGAAAACGTTTATTACAAATTATAAACTTCTTGTTGGCTTTGAGAATAAGATTGCAGAGCTGCAGAAAAATCAGAAGAATGCAGGAAATGCAACCGATATTTCTGATGGAAACGGAAATGTTACAGGTAAGACCGGTACACCGGTTTATTATGTGTCAAACCTTCATGCAGGTAAAGAATTTTATCTGGACAGCCTGAAGAATAATTATCAGCTTTCTTTTTCAGATGATTTTTCTTCTGTAATGGATGAGATTGAAAAAGAATATAAAGAAAAAAATAAGTTGTCAGATGCAAGCGACAGCAGATTAGACGGGCTGACAACTTCTGCTGACTCCCTGCTTGTACGTAACTGGCAGGATATTCTGGCTATCTATGTATATGAGCAGAGCCAGAAAGGAGCAACAGAGTTTACACTGGATGCTTCTGCAAAAGATGAACTGGCAAAGATCTTTGCAGAGATGAACCCGGTTGTTCGTGATAAAGAAAATATTACCCATGTTTCTTATGGAAACTATCATATTAATCATTACATTAAACAGAACAATATTTCACAGGAGAACAGAACCGTTCTTAAGAAATATGTGGAGACAGACTGCAAGCTTCTCTGTGCAATCGTAACAGACGCGAAAGGTTTTGTGCGCCAGAGTGTTGGAGATGACGTTTCAGAAGAACGAGTAAATGTCATTACTGCAGCATATTCACTGGTAGGTGAAGTTGGATATTTCTGGGGAGGTAAATCTACTCAGATCGGAAAGGATGCCAGCTGGGGCTCAGCCGCAAAGGTAACGGCGACAGGAAGCGCGAGCAGCGGAACTGTCCGTGCATATGGACTTGACTGCAGTGGATTTGTTACATGGTCCGTGATCAATGGATACCTGAATCAGGGTATGCAGAGCAGTGTTGGCGATGGTACTTCCGAACAGTGGGAGAATGCAAATGTAGTCAGCGAGCAGGATGCACAGCCGGGAGATCTCGTTTTCCAGAATGGTCCGGAAGCAGGCAGTAATAACCATGTAGGTATCATCTGTGGAAAGACAGACGCGGGTGACTGGATCGCAGTACATTGTTCTTCCAGTAAAAATGGTGTAACTGTTGGCGAAGCATATGGAGCAAGTTTCCGTTATATTCGCCAGCCATCTTTCTATCCGACACAGGCAGAAGTTGCTGAGATGGAGAACCAGGGAGCAAGCTTAAGTAATGCAGAGGCTGATCTGACCACAGATACATCAGCAGATACAACGCTTGTAACTGAAACAAAAGAATCTCTCAGTGATGGAATCACGACAAATGCAACAGCTGAGATATCAGATGCGGAAAATGACAGTATCCTGAGTGATTCAGCAGATGATATTGAAGTGACATTTGCAGATACAGAAGATTTTTCTGATGAGCAGACGGATTCTGATTTTGTATCAGGTACTGTTGAGGTAACCGATACTTTGCAGGAAATTTTGAATCAGAATGTTTCGGTTTCCGGAAACTCTGAGGAGATCCTTCCACAGAAACCGGATAACAGCGATATTGAAGTTACTTTTGAAGATTGATCGTAAGAAAACCGGACGATTCAGATGAGTCGTTCGGTTTTTTTGAAAAAAGGAGGGACAGATGAAAAAGAGACTCAGACGAGTGATCCTGTGCCTTTTAGTGATTGTGGCTGTATGTGTCGTCTACCCGGATGACTTTCTTTCGCAGGAACCTTCAGAAGTCAGAACACTGCGGGAACAGGAAGTTCAGCTTCAGCAGACGGATAACAGTTATCGGAAATATTATTTTGGTTTACTGACAGAAGAGGAAAAAAGAATATATCGAGAGATGTTGAGTGGGATTCAGGAGCGGCAGGATGAATTTTACCTGACCTCATCGGAGGAAGAGGTGATCAGTAAAGTTTATCATGCACTTTTGAAAGACCATCCGGAATTATTCTGGATACATAATCGTGAGGAAGTATACACAACGTCATATAAGGGCGCGGATTATTGCCAGTTTTCACCAGGGTATACCTATACGGGCCAGGAGATTCAGGAAATTACCGCATCAATGGAAAATGCAGTGGCAGAAGTGAATGCGGAGATTACACAGGATGCTTCTGCATATGATAAGGTCAAAACAGTATATACTTACCTGATCGATTATGCAGAATATGAAGCATCTGAGGATGATCAGAATATAGCAGGTATTTTCTGGAAGAAAAAAGCGGTTTGTGCCGGATATGCCAGAGCAATGCAGTACCTGCTGGATCAGTTGGATGTTCCGTGCATTTACGTGGAGGGAAGTGCCAGAGACAGTGACGAAGGCCATGCCTGGAATATTGTAGAGATCAATGGCGAACAGTACTATGTGGATGTTACGAACGGCGATCAGCCGAGTTTCCTGGAAGGCGGTGCTGTTTCCCTGGAAGAACATAAGACGATCATTTATGACTATCTGTGTCCGTTTCCCCAGGAATATGAACAGGTGTATACTGCGTCGGATGAGTTTCCGGTGCCGGAGTGTACGGCAACAGATCTGAATTTTTATGTGCTGAATCAGGCCTGCTTTGATATTTATGATACACAGCAGATCTATGACTTCTGCTGTATGAGACTGGATAATGGAGCGGCGGTGGTACGCTTTAAATTTACTTCGCAGGATGCATTTGACAGTGCGTATCAGCAGTGGATCCAGGATGGGTACATTCAGAAGATTGCCGGATATTATCTGGAAATGTATGGACTCATCTCCGTAGAATATCATTACGGTATTCTGGATAATCTGAAGACGATGTATTTTATGTTTTAGAGATGACTTTTTAGAGGAGATTTTTTATGAATGATATTTTGCAGCAGATTATGAATATGGTCGAAAATACGCGGACGGTTCCGTCTGTTTCCAGTTTTTCGATGATCGGATTTGCAGTATTGCTGGTTTTTGGAGTAGTAAACTGCATTCTGGGATACAGACTTCTGCGGTTCTGGATGATGCTATTCGGATTTATCATCGGAGCCGGAATCGGGTTTGGCGCGGCATATTCCAGTGGTGTTACGGAGAAATATATGTATGCTGCTTTTATGGTAGGTGCGGGTGTGATACTTGCCGTGATCGCCTTTGTAAGTTATAAGATCGGTATTTTTATTTTGGGTGCGGGGATTGGAATCGGACTTGGAATTTATGTGTTTCATCCGACTACTTCTCTGGTGTTTTTCTTCTGCCTGCTTCTGGGAGTAGGGCTTGGCGTACTTGCTATGAAACAGGCAAGAGAAGTTCTGATCATTGGTACAAGTCTGCTTGGAGGTGCGATGGCAGGATTTTCTGCTGCAAAACTTGGTGGACTGGCAGATATTCCGTATGGATTGGGATTAAGTGCCGGATTTGCACTTCTTGGAATGCTGATTCAGTTTGCGACGAACCGTCGCAGAGATGATGACGATGATGAGTATGAAAAAGATGAGTATGATGACTCTGAGGAAAGTTCGGATTACGTGGATTTCAGAGATTATATGCCGCAGAAATCAGACAGAAAAGAACAGAAAAAAGTTAAGAAAGTGCAGAAACAGTCTCAGAGTGAGAATGTGAAAAGACCATCAGTGCAAAAGCAGAGCAGTTCCCGGAAACCTTCTCGAAGTGCACAGCAGGTGGACTTTAAGCTTGAAAAAAGTAAGACCAGAAAACACAGAAGAGATGATGTGGTACCGGAGTCTGAAAAAACGATTCCATATCGTCCGAGAAAAAGTAAGCAGAAGGAAATTGATCTTCCACTGGGATCTTTTGATACAGAGGATTCCTATCATCCAATGAATGAGGATTATGAAGAACCGGTTGTGATTGATGAAGATGAGCTGGATGAAGAAGTCTTAAGAGAAATGATGGATGAGGATGACCGGGAGGGCGAAGAACTCTGGAAAAAAATTTCACGCCGCGACGCTGTACATAAGAAACGCAAAAAATAAGACGATACATGCAGAAAATATGCCTACAGGGGCAGGAAAGAAGGACAACATGGCAAAAGAGGCTAAAACAAATGCAATGAGAATGCTGGATCGACAGAAAGTAAAATATGAGGCATTTCCGTATGAGTGCGATGAGTTTATAGACGGACTTCACAGTGCGGACCTGATCGGAGCTCCATATGAGCAGTCTTTTAAAACGCTGGTCATGGAAGGGAAAAGCGGCGGATATTATGTATTTGTGGTTCCGATCGAGAAAGAAGTAGACCGTAAGGCTGCCGCAAAAGCAGTCGGAGAAAAAACTGTGGATATGATCCATGTGAAAGATATTCTGAAGATTACGGGATATGTCAGAGGTGGCTGTAGCCCACTTGGAATGAAGAAACCGTATCCGGTCGTATTTGATGCATCGGCCGGTTCGTTTAATGAAATTTATGTCAGTGGTGGAAGGATAGGACTGACATTAAAAGTTCCGCTGGATGATCTGCTTAAAGTGACAAATGGAAAACTGGCAGATATTACAATGAAATGATTATGACAGAACATAAAGAAAACTCCTGGAATCTCATTAGAAACCAGGAGTTTTTATTATCTGATAAAATCTTAGTTATCAGATGCATCTTCTTCGTTGACTTCAAAGACATGACGTTTTTTAGCCATTTCGTCGCTTGCAAGATATTCGTCATAAGTAGTGATCTTATCGATCAGTCTGCCGTCCGGAAGGATTTCCATGATACGGTTAGCTGTGGTCTGTACAAACTGATGGTCGTGAGAGGTGAAAAGAATAACTCCCGGGAACTTGATCAGACCGTTGTTCAGTGCAGTGATGGATTCCATGTCCAGATGGTTGGTAGGCTCATCCAGAATCAGGATGTTTGCACCGGAGATCATCATTTTAGATAACAGACAACGAACTTTTTCTCCACCGGAAAGAACGCGGACTTTCTTTACACCATCTTCGCCAGGGAAGAGCATTCTGCCGAGGAAACCACGTACATAAGTTGCGTCTTTGATCTCGGAGTACTGAGTCAGCCAGTCTGTAATGGTAAGGTCATTATCGAATTCCTGTGTGTTGTCCTTCGGGAAATATGCCTGAGAAGTCGTAACACCCCATTTATAAGTTCCTTCGTCCGGCTCAAGTTCTCCTGTAAGGATACGGAAGAATGTGGTGATCGCCTGTTCGTTGGCACCAACGAATGCAACTTTATCATCGTGACCGAGTGTGAAGCTGATATTATCAAGAACTTTTACGCCATCGATAGTCTTGGAAAGATTTTCAACCATAAGGACTTCGTTTCCAATCTCACGGTTCGGACGGAAGTCGATGTATGGGTATTTACGGCTGGAAGGACGCATGTCATCGAGCTGAATCTTTTCCAGGGCACGTTTACGTGATGTTGCCTGTTTGGATTTTGATGCGTTGGCACTGAATCGGGAAATAAATTCCTGCAGTTCCTTGATCTTTTCTTCTTTCTTCTTATTGGCTTCTTTCATCTGTTTGATAAGAAGCTGGCTGGACTCAAACCAGAAATCATAGTTTCCGGCATACAGCTGAATCTTACCATAGTCGATATCAGCGGTGTGAGTGCAGACCTTATTAAGAAAATAACGGTCATGGGATACAACGATGACAGTGTTGTCAAAGTTGATCAGGAATTCTTCGAGCCATTCGATAGCCGGGAGGTCCAGGTGGTTGGTAGGCTCATCGAGAAGAAGAATATCCGGATTTCCGAACAGAGCCTGCGCAAGAAGGACTTTGACCTTCTGACTACCGGTTAGGTCAGCCATCTGTGTATAATGAAGTTCAGTGTCAATACCGAGTCCGTTCAGGAGAGTAGCAGCATCAGATTCTGCTTCCCATCCGTTCATCTCTGCAAATTCACCTTCCAGTTCACTGGCACGGATACCGTCTTCGTCAGTGAAGTCTTCTTTTGCGTAGATCGCTTCTTTTTCTTTCATGATCTCATACAGTCTGGCGTTACCCATGATAACGGTGTCCAGAACATTATATGCATCGTACTTGAAGTGGTCCTGCTGCAGGAAGGAGAGACGCTGTCCAGGAGTGATCACGATGTCTCCGTTTGTCGGTTCAAGCTGTCCGGATAAAATCTTAAGGAATGTGGATTTACCGGCACCGTTTGCTCCGATCAGACCGTAGCAGTTGCCTTCGGTAAATTTAATGTTGACATCTTCAAAGAGAGCTTTTTTGCCAACACGTAAAGTGATATTATTTGCTGAAATCATAAGTTACCTCTTTTCTTCGTTATGGTTTGCTGTAGTATAAACTGCTTTATTATGGTTTCGGATTAAATTTCAATCAGTAAAAATTACGCGGTCTATTTTTGCCGTTCATTCCTATTTTACAGTAAAGTAGAGATTTTGCAAGCCTTAAATCACAAAAACGTTGAATTTACCTATTGGAGTTGCTATAATTTAAGGTAATTAGTCAGCTGTGCACAAACGGTGGGAGAGGAATTCGATATGTTGATAACCAGAGAGTGTGATTATGCTGTTCGCGTACTGCGCGCAATGGCAGGCTCAGAGAGAGTCAGTGTAAATGAAATCTGTGAAAAAGAACTGATCACAGCCCCATTTGCCTATAAGATCTTAAAAAAACTTCAGAAATCAGGCCTTGTCAGAGGTTATCGGGGAGTGCACGGAGGATATTCCCTGAACTGTGATCTGGATAAAGTGACACTTTATGATGTTTATACGACGATTGATCCTGAAATGTTCATCATTGACTGTCTGGAACCGGGGTATGACTGTGCCCGAAACGGGGCAGACGGACAGGCCTGTTCTGTGCACTGTGAGTTAAAGGAAATCCAGGAGGAACTGTGCCGGATGTTGAAGCGGAAATCCCTTGAAAAACTTATAAATGGCTAACTTTTTTGTATCCAAATAGATACAGAAAATGCATAATCCTGATTGGACAATCGGGAATCTCTATGCTATAATAATCAATGGACTTTTAGACCCCATATAGTGGTCTGAAATAAATATTAAACTTTTCATCATACCTTTAAGGAGGAAAACAAACTATGGCAAGAAAGATGAAAACCATGGATGGTAACCATGCAGCCGCTCATGCTTCTTATGCATATTCAGATGTAGCTGCTATCTACCCGATCACTCCTTCATCTGTTATGGCGGAAGCAACAGATGAGTGGGCAACTCAGGGAAGAAAGAACATCTTTGGACAGGAAGTACAGGTTACAGAGATGCAGTCTGAAGCAGGTGCGGCAGGTGCAGTACACGGATCTCTGGCAGCAGGTGCTCTGACAACTACTTATACTGCATCCCAGGGTCTTCTTCTGATGATCCCGAATCTTTACAAAATCGCTGGTGAGCAGCTTCCGGGCGTTATCAACGTATCCGCTCGTGCACTTGCTTCTCACGCACTTTCTATTTTCGGAGATCACTCCGACGTTATGGCCTGTCGTCAGACCGGATGTGCAATGCTCTGTGAATCATCCGTACAGGAAGTTATGGACCTGACACCGGTCGCTCATCTTGCAGCAATCAAAGGAAAAGTTCCATTCATCAACTTCTTCGATGGATTCCGTACATCTCACGAGATCCAGAAGATCGAAACATGGGACTATGAAGATCTGAAAGACATGGCAGACATGGACGCTATCCAGGCATTCCGTGATCACGCTCTTAACCCGAACCATCCATGTCAGAGAGGTTCCGCTCAGAACCCGGATATCTTCTTCCAGGCAAGAGAAGCATGTAACCCGTTCTACGATGCTCTTCCGGCAGTCGTTCAGGAATACATGGATAAAGTAAATGAAAAGATCGGAACAGATTATAAACTGTTCAACTACTACGGAGCAGAAGATGCTGAACACATCATCATCGCCATGGGTTCCGTAAACGATACAATCGAAGAGACAATCGACTACCTTGCAGCAGCAGGCAAAAAAGTTGGTGTTGTTAAAGTTCGTCTTTACAGACCATTCTGCGCACAGGCACTGATCGATGCTATTCCGGATTCTGTTAAACAGATCAGCGTTCTTGACAGAACAAAAGAGCCAGGAGCACTTGGCGAGCCTCTGTACCTTGACGTTGTTGCTGCATTAAAAGATAGCAAGTTCAAAGACGTTAAGATCTTCACAGGACGTTACGGACTTGGTTCCAAAGATACTACACCGGCACAGATCGTTGCAGTATATGAGAACACAACAAAAGAAAAATTCACAATCGGTATCAACGATGATGTTACACATCTTTCTCTGGAAACAGGCGCTCCGCTTGTTACAACACCAGAAGGAACTACAAACTGTAAGTTCTGGGGACTTGGAGCTGACGGTACTGTAGGTGCTAACAAGAACTCCATCAAGATCATCGGTGATAACACAGACATGTACGCTCAGGCTTACTTCGATTATGACTCCAAGAAGTCCGGTGGTGTTACAATGTCTCACCTTCGTTTTGGTAAAAAACCGATCAAATCTACATACCTGATCCACAAAGCAAACTTTGTTGCATGTCACAATCCGTCCTATGTAAACAAATACAACATGGTTCAGGAACTTGTTGATGGCGGTACATTCCTTCTTAACTGTGCATGGGATATGGAAGGTCTTGAAAAACATCTCCCGGGACAGGTTAAAGCATTCATCGCTAACCACAATATCAAATTCTACACCATCGATGGTGTGAAAATCGGTATTGAGACTGGCATGGGACCAACACGTATCAACACAATCCTTCAGTCTGCATTCTTCAAACTTACAGGAATCATTCCGGAAGATCAGGCAATCGAACTGATGAAAGCAGCAGCAAAAGCTACTTACGGACGTAAGGGTGATGACGTTGTTCAGAAGAACTGGGCAGCTATCGATGCCGGTGCAAAACAGGTTGTAGAAGTTAAAGTTCCGGAAAGCTGGAAAGATGCAGAAGATGAAGGTCTCTTCATGGCTCATGCAACTCACGGTGCTCAGGAAGCTCAGGACTTCGTAAACAACATTCAGTGCAAGATCAATGCTCAGGAAGGTAACTCCCTCCCGGTATCTGCATTCACAGAATATGTTGATGGTACTACACCGTCCGGAACAGCAGCATATGAAAAACGTGGTATCGCTGTAAACGTACCGGTATGGCAGCCAGAAAACTGTATCCAGTGTAACCGTTGTGCATATGTCTGCCCACACGCAGCAATCCGTCCGGTAGCACTGACAGAAGAAGAAGCAGCTAACGCTCCGGAAGGAATGGCTACTCTTCCGATGACAGGTATGAAAGATTATAAATTCACCATGACTGTATCTGCTTATGACTGTACAGGATGTGGTTCCTGTGCAAATGTCTGCCCAGGCAAGAAAGGTGCAAAAGCCCTTGCTATGGAAAACATGGAAGCAAACGCAGGACTTCAGAAATTCTTCGATTATGGAAGAGAACTTCCGGTTAAAGAAGATGTTGTCGCTAAATTTAAAGAAACAACTGTTAAGGGAAGCCAGTTCAAACAGCCTCTGCTTGAGTTCTCCGGAGCATGTGCAGGTTGTGGTGAAACACCTTACGCTAAACTGATCACACAGCTGTTCGGTGACAGAATGTACATTGCAAATGCTACAGGATGCTCCTCTATCTGGGGTAACTCTTCACCGTCTACACCATACACAACAAACGCTAAGGGACAGGGTCCGGCATGGGCTAACTCACTGTTCGAAGATAATGCTGAGTTTGGTTATGGTATGCTTCTTGCTCAGAGAGCTATCCGTGATGGCCTGAAAGCAAAAGTTGAAGCTGTTGTAGCAGAAGGAAAAGACGAAGCAGTTAAAGAAGCTGGTCAGGAATGGCTGGATACATTCTCTGTTGGAGCAACAAACGGTGCAGCAAC
>CAVBPN010000261.1:0-2344 GCA_963597235.1 bacterium | reverse complement strand
GCTTGCGGATGTGACGCAGCAAAAGAGATCCTTGCTCAGAAAGATTATCTCTCCAAGAAATCCCAGTGGATCTTCGGTGGTGACGGATGGGCTTACGATATCGGATTCGGTGGTGTTGACCATGTTCTCGCAAGCGGACGTGACATCAACGTTATGGTATTCGATACAGAGGTTTACTCCAACACAGGCGGACAGTCCTCTAAATCTACACCTACAGGTGCAATCGCTCAGTTCGCAGCTGGCGGTAAAGAGACCAAGAAGAAAGATATGGCTTCCATCGCAATGAGCTATGGCTATGTATACGTAGCACAGATCTCTATGGGTGCTGACTTCAACCAGACTGTTAAAGCAATTGCTGAAGCAGAAGCTTATCCGGGACCGTCTCTGATCATTGCATACGCTCCATGTATCAACCATGGTATTAAGAAAGGTATGGCAAAAGCTCAGACGGAAGAAGAACTGGCAGTTAAGTGCGGATACTGGCACAACTTCCGCTTCAACCCGGCAGCAGACAAGAAGTTTGCTCTGGATTCCAAGACACCGGATATGGAGAACTACATGGACTTCCTGAATGGCGAGGTTCGTTACAACTCCTTACAGCGTCAGAATCCTGAAAAAGCAGCTAGACTGTTTGCTAAGAATGAATCTGAAGCAAAAGCTAGATATGCATATCTGAATAAACTTGTAGCTATGTACGGCGAAGAAGAATAATTCAGAGTCATTGGCCGCGGTACTTTATGTACCGCGGCTTTTTCTTTAGAAAAAAAGGACAGGTACAGCATGAGTAAAATGAAACATAAAGAAACACGCATCAAATGGAAAAATGCAGATTTTTATTTCCTTTATACACTTGCTTTTGCAGGAATAGCCCTTTTTCTGTATATGCGATTCTATATGAATGGGAAATCTCTGATATGGAGTCATGACGGAGTTCCACAGCATTTGAATTCGCTGGCATATTATGGAAGATATCTTCGAAAAATTCTGTATACATTGTTTGTAGAACATAAACTGTCGATTCCAATGTGGGACTTAAATATCGGATATGGATCTGATATTCTGACAACGTTACACTATTACGTGATCGGTGATCTGCTGACATTATTGTCGGTATTTTTTAAATCATCACAGACAGAATTTTTGTATGAATTTCTGATCTTTTTGAGAATCTATCTGGCGGGAATTGCATTCAGCAGATATGCTTTTTATCACAAGAATTCAAAACAGGCAGTATTTATGGGGGCTATGATCTATATTTTTGCCGGATGGACGATTTATGCGGCTATGAAACATCCGTATTTTTCAAATCCGATGATCTATCTGCCGTTTATTCTCATGGGAATCGATAAAATATATAAAAAAGAAAAGCCGTATATTTTTATATGGTCGGTTGCACTGGCCGGTTTGTCGAATTTCTATTTCTTTTATATGCTCGGAATTTTTATGGTGATCTATGCGGTAGTTCGATATTTTGAACAGTTTAAAGACCGTTCTTTAAAAAATATCGGAAAATGGCTGGGAATTTTTTGTGTGTACTCAGTAATTGCAGTGCTGATCGCAGCAGTGATCCTTCTTCCGGTGATTCTTCCGGTTCTTGGAACAGACCGGTTTAAAGCACAGAACTATGTTCCTTTATTATATGATAAAGTTTACTACGAAAAATATCTTGGATGTCTGATCGGAGAAAATATGATCCAGTGGGGAGTTGCAGGATTTACTGCAGTCTCCATGGCAGGAGTTTTTGTGTTGTTTTCAAAACGAAAGAAATATACAGCATTGAAAGTTGGTTTTATACTGCTGAATATTTTCTTGCTCCTTCCTTACGCAGGACATGTATTGAATGGATTTTCCTATGTCTCAAATCGTTGGATCTGGGCATATGGAATGCTGATCGCGTACATCTTTGTAAAAATATATCCGGAATTATTTACGCTGGCGCTGAAAGAAAAAAGAAAGATATTTATTATGCTTCTCCTATACTGTGGAATTGCATTGCTGCCAGATGCGGCGCGTACACAGCGAAATATGATGGCAATCATCTTTCTGGTGGCAGCAACATTTACGGTATTGTCATTTGGTTCTCTTTTTGTGAAAAAAAGAAATCTGACGATCATGGTGTCCGGTTTTCTGATTGCCGGAATTCTGTTTAATATTTATTATCAGTATTCTTATGAGAAGGATTATCTGTCGGAATTTACCGAACAGGGAGAGGCACTGGATAAACTGGAAACCGGAACAGATCTGGCGGTGCTGGATACAGAAGATTCTTCTTTGTATCGTTATGATCAGATGGGAACACACACTTATGAAAATTCATCCATGCAGATGGGGACCAACAGTGCAT
>CAVBPN010000260.1:807-14601 GCA_963597235.1 bacterium | reverse complement strand
ATGCTTTTACCTTTACAGCTCTGAAATCTGACTTGCTGAAAGTATCGAAATCAACAAATTCCTCAAATAAAGGCTCTACCTTTACCTTGGAGAAGTCGATAACTTCTTCCTTCTCAGGTGCTGCTGTGGAAGTGCTGTTTTCTGACTTCGCAGATTTCTTATCAGCGTCCAGTGACTTCATTGTCGGGAACAGGAGTACGTCTCTGATTGCCTGGCTGTCTGTCAGGAGCATAACCAGACGGTCAATTCCGTATCCGATACCACCTGTCGGTGGCATACCGATCTCCAGTGCGTTCAGGAAGTCTTCATCTGTGTGGTTTGCTTCCTCATCACCAGCGTCAGCAAGAGCATCCTGTGCTTTGAAACGCTCTCTCTGATCGATCGGGTCGTTCAGCTCGGAATATGCGTTACACATTTCCCATGTATTGATGAAAAGTTCGAAACGCTCTACTTTATTCGGGTCAGAAGGTTTCTTCTTTGTCAGCGGAGAAATCTCGATCGGGTGATCCATGATAAATGTCGGCTGGATCAGCTCTTTCTCACAGTATTCTTCGAAGAAGAGATTGATGATATCGCCTTTCTTATGGCGTTCCTCATATTCAATATGATGCTCGTCAGCAAGTTTCTTGGCTGCTTCATCATCTGCTACTTCGTCAAAATCGATTCCTGCATATTTCTTGATTGCATCGTTCATGGTCAGACGCTCAAACGGCTTTCCAAGATCGATTCCGATACCATTGTAGGAAATCTTTGTGGAACCGCAGACTTTTTCTGCAAGATAACGGAACATAGACTCTGTCAGTTCCATCATTCCTTCATAATCTGTATATGCCTGATAAAGCTCCATCAGAGTAAATTCCGGGTTATGACGGGTATCAACACCTTCGTTACGGAATACACGGCCAATCTCATAAACTCTCTCAAGACCACCAACGATCAGTCTCTTAAGGTAGAGTTCCAGAGAAATACGAAGCTTAACATCTTCATTCAGCGCATTGTAATGTGTCTCAAACGGTCTTGCGGCTGCACCACCTGCGTTGGAAACCAGCATTGGTGTCTCAACTTCCATAAAGTCGCGTCCTGCAAGGAAGTTACGGATCTCTTTCAGGATCTGGGAACGTTTAATAAATACATTCTTGCTGTCCTGATTCATGATAAGGTCTACATATCTCTGACGATAACGTGTATCTGTATCGGTCAGTCCGTGGAATTTCTCCGGAAGGATCTGTAAACTCTTAGATAACATAGTCATTTTTTCTGCATGGATAGAAATCTCACCGGTTCTTGTTCTGAAAGCAAAGCCTTCCAGTCCGAAGATATCACCTATATCAGATTTCTTGAAATCTGCATAAGATTCTTCTCCGATTGCATCTCTTGCCACATAGACCTGGATATTTCCCTGCAGGTCCTGAATATTACAGAAAGAAGCTTTACCCATGACACGCTTGAACATCATACGACCGGCGATTGCTACGTGAATCGGGTTCGCATCCATGATTTCTCTTCTTTCTTCATAGTCCTTCTTAAGGACTTCTCTTGCCTGTGCTTCATCAAGACCTTCTACATCCGGAGTCTTATGGTCTTTCAGAATCTCTGCCTCATGTGCTTCATAAAGATTCTTTACCTCAAGTGAGTGATGTGTCTGGTCAAATTTTGTGATCTGAAATGGGTCCTTGCCATTTGCCTGCAGGTCTGCAAGCTTCTCACGACGAACCTTCAGCAGCTGATTTGTATCCTGCTTCTTCTGCTCTGCCACTTCGTTGGCCTCCTTCTGTTCTTTAACTTATTTAAACGTTTCTCTGGATCTCCAGAACTTTGTATTTCATGATTCCCATTGGCATCTCTACTTCGACAACGTCGCCTGTATGCGCACCAATCAGGGCTTTTCCAACAGGAGATTCGTTTGAGATCTTACCTTCAAGGCTGTTAGCCTCTGTAGAACCAACGATCTTTAATTCCATATCTTCTTCGAATTCAAAGTCATGAACTTTAACTTTACATCCAACGCTGATCTTATCAAGATCTACTTCGTCTTCTACAACGACTTCTGCGTTTTTAAGGATCTTCTCGATTTCTTCGATACGAGCTTCGATATCTCTCTGCTCATCTTTTGCTGCATCGTACTCAGCATTCTCAGAAAGGTCACCCTGTTCTCTGGCTTCTTTGATTTTTCCTGCAACTTCTTTTCTTTTTACAACTTTTAAATCATGCAGCTCATCTTCCAGTTTCTTAAGACCTGCATATGTTAACAAATTCTTCTTTTCTTCCATAATCCTTACACCCTTTCAAAATAGACGGTTATTCCTGCCTGATTCATGGCAGAATACCTCATGGGATATTGCCTGTAAACAGTTTTCCTAAAACATCATACCTCAAAACGGGCAGACTTATTCTAGGATATTCACAATTCCTGTATTATACCCAAATCTATATGCCTTGTCAAGAACCAAAAAAGCCGGAATCCCGCGTTTTATCGCGAAAAACCAGCTTTTGTAATTTCTTTATACTTATCTTTGAACATTTCTGTCCAGCAGCTTCTCCAGCTCCTCATAGCCGCTCACCAGATTGGAATCTCGCCTCAGTCCTGCACTGTGTTTCATTCCGGAAGTATACCATGCAATATGTTTCCTCATTTCACGGATTCCGGTAAACTCACCTTTCAGTTCAATCTGCATTCTTGCATGACGAAGAATCATTTCTTTTATTTCTTCCCATTTCGGACGTGGAAGCAGTTCTCCTGTTGTAAAATAGTGATTCATCTCGCGGAATATCCATGGATTTCCTCTTACTGCCCGTCCGATCATGATTCCATCGCAGCCAGTCTCACGCACCAAAGCTTCTGCTTTCTTTGGAGAATCCACATCACCATTTCCGATAACCGGAATCGACACAGCTTCTTTAATTCTTCGAATCGTATCCCAGTCTGCTTCGCCTGCATAGTACTGCTGTCTTGTTCTTCCATGCACCGCAACTGCCGCAGCACCGGAATCTTCAATGATCTTTGCAATCTCTACAGGATCGACCGGATATCCTTCAAATCCAATACGGATCTTAGCTGTCACTGGCTTCTTTACTGCATGAGAAACCTTCGTCACGATCTCTCGGATCAGTTCCGGATTTTTAAGAAGTGCGGAACCTTCTCCATTATTGACCACCTTCGGAACCGGGCAGCCCATATTGATATCCAGAATATCAAAAGGCTGCTCCTCAATACTCTTTGCAACTTCTGCCATCAGATCCGGTTCGCTACCAAAAATCTGCATGGAAACCGGATGTTCTTTCGGATCAATTTCCATCAGAGAGATCGTATTTTTATTATGGAAAGAAATCGCCTTCGCACTGACCATTTCTGTACACAGAAGTCCGGCTCCCTGTTCTTTACATAAAATACGAAAAGGAAGATCCGTAACCCCTGCCATCGGTGCAAGAACAAAAGGATTCTCCATCTCTACAGAACCGATTTTCCACTTCATTTTCATAAGTGCTTCCATAGATCAGCTATCCTTACCAATCATTTCACCATCATCTTCGATGGTCTCTCCAAGGAAAAATACCCGATAGTACATTTCCAGTGACTGCAGAAGTTCTCTCTTTTCCGTCTGTATCTTCTTAATTCTGAGAACACTTCCGATCTCATCATACATGGCATCTGAATCAAGTGCTTCTGTCTTAAACTGCAGATTTCCGTCATCATCAAATTCCAGTGTCAGGATTCCACCGATTTCTTCTGTATAAAGAACGCACATGATATGAAGTTCCTGTTTGATTGATTCCGGCAGGGAATCAAAATCCTGATTGAAATAATATTTCTGCTCATAGGCACTTGCACCGCAGAGCACAACATTTTCCTGATACATATAAATCAAAACTCCCTATATTCTATTTTCTCAGATAATTACTGTTCACAGGTAATTTATACCTCATCCCAATATATACCCTGGTTTCCATCATACGTAACTGTATAATCCTCTCACAGATACCTCTCCGGAACACACTTTACGGATCTCGCCACTCTCTGCACGCACCAGCAATGCACCGTCTCTGTCAATTTCCAGTGCAATGCCTTCATACGGACTGAGCTTATCCAGTACACGTACCGGCTGACTCTTATTTGCAAGCAGCATATTATAATCATCCAGCATATTGGAGAGATCACAGGTCTGCACAAATTTCTCATAATTGATCTCAAATTTCTCCATGACAAGTCCAATCAGACGGTTTCTGTCATATTTTTTACCCGTTTCCAGATACAGCGAAGTTGCTTTATCTTTGAGCTCATCCTGAATTTCTTCCAGATTCACATTGATTCCAAGGCCAATTACTACCTCACGGATCTTTCCATCCTGAAGTCCCATCTCTGTCAGGATTCCACAGATTTTTTTATGGGAAACAACCACATCATTCGGCCACTTAATCGAAACTTCCACACCAAGTTCCCAAACTGCCTGTGCCACACTTAAGCCCATGACAAGTGTCAGCATAGATGCATACTGCGGCTCAAACTCCGGTCGCAGAAGAATGGACATCATTACGGAACTCCCCTCCGGTGCTATCCACTTACGTCCCAGTCTTCCCTTTCCGGCAGACTGAAATTCCGCTACAGCCAGAGTACCGTGCTCCGCATTTTCTTTTGACATGCGCTTGCACCACTCGTTTGTGGAATCTGTTTCTTTTGCAAAATGGACGGTTTTGCCCGCCCATTTTGTATGTATTTCATCTGAAATTGTTTCTTTTGAATATACAGTATTTATCATTTGTTCTCCGGCTCTCCAAGAGTAGCAACCATAACAGCCTTAATTGTATGCATACGGTTCTCTGCTTCATCAAATACATGAGACTGTGCAGATTCAAATACTTCATCTGTCACTTCCATGTCTGTCAGGTTGAAGCGTTCTCCCATTTCCTTACCAATCTTTGTCTTAAGGTCATGGAATGCAGGCAGGCAGTGAAGGAAGATTGCTTTTTCTCCGGCGTTTTTCATAACATCTGCTGTTACTTTGTACGGTGTCAGATCTTTGATACGCTCTTCCCATACTTCATCCGGCTCACCCATGGATACCCATACATCTGTATAGATAACGTCTGCATCTTTGGTTCCTGTCTGCACATCTTCTGTCAGAGTAACACTTCCACCGGAAGCCTCTGCGTAAGTTTTACACAGATCAACAAGTTCCTGGTTCGGGAAGTATTTCTTTGTTGTGCAGGCTACGAAATGCATTCCAAGCTTGGAGCATGCGATCATCAGGGAATTACCCATGTTGTAACGGGCATCACCCATATATACAAGACGGCGGCCTTTGAGATCTCCGAAATGCTCACGGATTGTCAGCATATCTGCCAGCATCTGTGTCGGATGATATTCGTTTGTCAGACCGTTCCATACCGGAACTCCTGCATATTTTGCAAGTTCTTCAACGATATCCTGTCCAAATCCTCTGTACTCGATTCCTTCATACATTCTTCCAAGAACTCTTGCAGTATCTGCAATGCTCTCTTTTTTACCGATCTGTGAACCGGTCGGATCCAGATATGTACTGCCCATTCCAAGGTCATGAGCAGCTACTTCAAACGCACAACGTGTTCTGGTACTTGTTTTTTCAAAGATCAGGGCAATGTTTTTACCTTTGTAATATTCATGAAGCTCTCCTGCTTTTTTCTTTGCTTTTAATTCAGCAGCAAGATCGATCATGTATGTGATCTCTTCCGGTGTAAAATCCTTCAGTGTAAGAAAATTGCGTCCTTTTAAGTTCATAACAGTTACTCCTCTTTATTTACCTTTATTTACCTTTATTTTATTTCGATACTTACGGATTGTTTCGTGCTTTGCACTCCCACAATCCTACCCTCTATTCGCATATCGCGGGATTATAATCCCACTTTTATGCTCATATCGGGGCGGGTTCCAAATTCAAATGCTTCTTCATGCAAGCATGATCAGCATTAGGAATTTTTCACCCTGGTATCTATGTTCTCATCCGTAACAATCTCTTTCAGAGATGATGCAAGTCCTGCCAGTCCCTGAATCTCAGACGGGATAATGATCTTGGTTGCCTTTCCGTCTGCTGCCTTTCCAAACGCTTCCAGGCTCTTCAATGTAAGAACTGCCTGATCTGCACCGGCCTCACGGATCATGCGGATACCTTCTGCGTTCGCATGCTGTACCTTCAGAACTGCCTCAGCCTGACCTTCTGCCTCTTTAATCATACGCTCTTTCTGAGCCTCTGCCTTAAGGATTGCAGCCTGTTTCTCAGCTTCTGCATCAAGGATTGCGGATTCTTTCTTACCTTCTGCAACAAGGATCGTAGATTTCTTCTCACCTTCTGCACGGAGAGAGGATCGCCTCACGTCTTTCACGCTCTGCCTTCATCTGTTTCTCCATGGCTTCCTGAATCGCAGCCGGAGGAATGATGTTTTTCAGTTCTACTCGATTTACTTTGATTCCCCACGGGTCTGTTGCCACATCCAGAGATGCACGCATCTTGGTGTTGATAACTTCACGGGAAGTCAGAGTTTCATCCAGTTCCATATCACCGATGATATTTCTAAGGGTTGTTGCTGACAGATTTTCGATTGCCATGATCGGATTTTCCACACCGTATGCAAAAAGCTTCGGATCTGTGATCTGGAAAAATACGACTGTATCAATCTGCATCGTTACATTATCCTTTGTGATAACCGGCTGTGGCGGGAAATCTACAACCTGCTCTTTCAAATTAACTCTTCTTGCCACACGGTCAATAAACGGTGTTTTAAAATGAATACCTGTGTTCCATGTTTCTTTATACGCGCCAAGGCGTTCTACAACGATCGCATATGCCTGCGGTACGATACGGATACAGGATGCCAGAATCCAGAGTACAAGTACAATAAGTACTACAAAGATAATAATTCCTGCCATGTTACTTACCCTCCTTTTCTTCCTTTACAATCAGTTTTACTCCATGAACAGCTTCAATCGTCACGACTGTCTGCTCCGGTATTGTCACTCCATCAGAAGATGTTCGCGCCATCCACTCAATATCATTGATTCGAACCTGTCCGGTCTGCTCCAGATTATTGATCGTCTGGATGACAACTGCCTTTTCCCCGATCAGACTGTTCACATTCGTCTTTGGCACGCCTTTATTCATGTAGCGGACTGCCAGCGGTCTTGTGAAGATCAAAAGAATCAGTGAAATGACCAGAAACAGAATCCACTGCACAAGTATACCGGCACCCAGTCCGGATGCAATTGCAGCGATCAGTGCACCTCCTGCAAACCAGATCGTCGTCAGTCCTACTGTAACAGCCTCGATCACAAGAAAGACTGCCAATATGATCAGCCACATTAAAGGTTCCATCTTATCCCCTCCTCTGCCTTGCCGCCTCATACATCAGTATTCCGGCAGCCATAGCTGCATTAAGGGATTCCACCTGTCCGCACATCGGAATTCGAATCAGACAGTCTGCGGCTTCTGCGGCCTGGTCTGTCAGGCCTTTACCTTCGTTTCCGATCAGAAATGCAGTTCCGTCTTTATAGGATTCCCTGTCATAGGAATTTTTACCCTGTAAATGTGCGGCAAAAAAGCGGATTCCTCTGTCTTGAAGTTTCTGTTTTAATGATACCACATCTTCCACATAGAAAAAAGGAATTCTGTAAACAGATCCCATTGTTGCACGGATTACTTTCGGATTCGTGATGTCCACACAGGTTTTTGTCAGGAAAACACCGCTGACACCGGCGCCTTCACCTGTACGGATGATCGTTCCGGCATTTCCCGGGTCCTGAAGATCCTCAAGAACCATCAGAAGCGTTTTTTCTTCCTTAAGAAGATCTTCCAGTTCATAAGAAGGCTGTCTGAGTACGGTCAGAATTCCCTGCGGCGTCTGCGTATCACACATCTGTTTGAATACGCTGTTCTCAACCGCATCCCATGGGAATCGGCGCACTTTATTCATTACCTCTTCATCTTCCAGCACAGACTCTGCTACATAGATCTTCTCAATCCAGTCATCCGGAGCTTCGAGGAACATTTTTCTGCCTTCCGCAATAAAAAGTCTCTGCTCCCTTCTTGCCTTCGCCTTCTGGTTTAATTTTATGATATTTTTAACCTGTGTGTTCTGTGCACTGGAAATCATACAGTTACTCCTTTAATCCAGAACGGAGGCCGCCTGACGGTGGCCTCCGCTGTAAAAAACGTCATATTTTTATTTTTTATAGTTATGAGAAAGTGAGTTACATACCTCCCACATGTATGGGGATACATCTTTCTGCATAGCAAGTGCTTCATTGATATCGAAGTCCATGAATTCACCGTGACGGTATCCAACAACTCGGCAGGATTTACCCTGTACAAGAAGATCTACTGCAAGTGCACCCATCATAGATGCATATACACGGTCTTTACATGTCGGATTACCACCACGCTGCATATGACCAAGGATCGTAGCACGTGTCTCAATACCTGTAGCTGCTTCAATACGTCTTGCCATAGCCTCAGAATGACCGATACCTTCTGCATTTACGATGATATGGTGTTTCTTTCCGGATTTACGGCTTGCGATGATATTGTTGATAAGCTTCTGCTCATCATAGTCATATTTCTCAGGAATCAGGATATCCTCTGCTCCATTGGCAATACCACACCACATAGCAAGGTATCCTGCGTTACGTCCCATAACCTCGATAATACTGCATCTTTCGTGAGATGTGGATGTATCACGAACTTTATCAATTGCCTCCATTGCGGTATTTACAGCTGTATCAAATCCGATTGTATACTCTGTGCAGGCAATATCAAGATCGATCGTACCTGGAACACCGATTGTGTTGATTCCAAGATTAGCCAGTTTCTGTGCACCGGCAAAAGAACCGTCTCCTCCGATTACTACCAGTCCGTCGATTCCATGTTTTCTACAGATTTCTGCACCACGCTGCTGTCCTTCCGGTGTACGGAATTCTGCACATCTTGCTGTATAAAGGATTGTACCGCCTCGTTCAATTGTATCTGATACGTCTCTGGCAGTCATATCAACGATTTCCTCATTAAGAAGACCGTTGTATCCTTTATAAATACCTTTTACGTTCAGTCCACTGCTCAATCCTCGTCTTACAACAGCACGGATCGCAGCGTTCATTCCCGGAGCGTCACCGCCACTTGTAAGTACACCGATGGTTTTTATCTGTTTCTCTGCCATGATTCATTCCTCCATCTCCAGGCTCCCTTTTATCGCTTGCATAATAATAGGAAACCTTGTTATCTGTTCTACACATATTCGTTGTATAGTGTAAAGCATTTTCAGAAGTTTTTCAATACTCTTTCCACAACTTTAACGTTGGAATCGCCATATTTTTTCTTTAATTCTTCTATTAAAAAGTCGCTGATCTGCACATGATATCCTGCCGGAAGACGTTTTATCGCCTTCACGTCTTTAAGGTAGATTACTACCGCAGAAGTTCCCACTGCACCTCTCAGATCATTCAGCAGTTCCTGCTCTTTCTGTGCATAATCCGCACGGTCTTTAAACTGAATCCAGATTTCACGCGGCATATCATCAAATGCTCTTACTTTCTCCAGAATCAGTTTACTCGGCTTATCATCCTCCGCATTGACTCGTCCCTGGATAAAGACTCGCGCATCTTCATTGATCAAAGTCTGCCACTTCTCATAATCTCTCGGAAACACAACGATCTCCACAGTTCCCATCAGATCTTCTACTGTCAGGAACGCCATCACCTTATTATTTCTGGTATACTTGATCGTTTTTTCCGTGATCATTCCACCGATGATCACTTTCTGACCGTCATAAACCTTCGGAAGCCCAGTCTCATCGTCCGGCTGGAAGTCCGTTGTTCTCGCAGAGATCATCTTTTCCATGATATTCTGATATTTTTCCAGCGGATGTCCGCTCAGATAAATTCCAAGTACCTCTTTTTCGAACGCAAGGATCATTTCTTTATCATATTCTTCCACATCCGGCATGCGGATCTCATAATCCTTCTTATCCTCTTCACTGACAAAATCAAACAGACTCATCTGACCGGCAAAAGAGCTCTTCTTCTCCTGTGCGATACTGTCCACAATCTGTCCATATACCACCATCTTCTGGCGGCGATTGCCTTCCAGACAGTCCAGCGCCCCGGCTTTAATAAAGTTCTCGATTGCACGCTTGTTTACCGTTCCCGTCAGTCGCTCAATAAAATCTTTCAGAGAACGATATTCTCCATGTGCCTCTCTCTCCTCTACCAGTGCATCAATGACTGGTCGTCCCACACTCTTGATTGCAGACAGACCATATCGGATCGAACCGTTATCAACTGAGAATCCGTACGCTCCGCGATTCACATCTGGCGGCAGGATCTTAATATTCATTTTTCTGCACACCTGAATATACTCAGCTACTTTGATCGGCATTTCTATTACGGATGTCATAAGAGCAGCCATAAACTCTACCGGATAGTAATATTTCAGAAATGCAGTCTGGTAGGAAACTACCGCATACGCTGCCGCATGCGATTTATTGAATGCATACTTTGCAAAATCGATCATATCATCATAAATCTTATTTGCAGTCTGTTCCGGAATGCCATTGGCAATACAGCCCGGCACGCCCTCTACCTCATTTCCGTAAACAAAATTCTGGCGTTCTTTCTCCATGACAGCCGCTTTTTTCTTTGACATCGCACGACGGACAAGGTCACTTCGTCCAAGCGTATAACCCGCCAGATTACGCACGATCTGCATAACCTGCTCCTGATATACGATACATCCATAGGTTGGCTTCAAAATCGGCTCCAGCTGTGGGCAGTCATACTTGATCGTATCCGGACGGTTCTTACCACGGATATACTGTGGAATAAAGTCCATCGGACCCGGACGGTACAGCGAGATTCCCGCGATCACATCTTCCAGGCTCTGCGGTTTCAGCTCTTTCATGAAGTTCTTCATTCCCGCACTTTCCAGCTGGAACACACCATCTGAACGGCCCGTGCCAAGAGAATCCAGTACCTTCTTATCATCATAATCAATATGCTGCATATCCAGCTTCACGCCTGTATCCTGCTCAACCAGATGTACGGCATTCTGGATAACCGTCAGTGTACGAAGTCCCAGGAAGTCCATTTTCAGAAGTCCCAGTTCTTCCAGCGTCGTCATCGTAAACTGCGTAACGATCGAGCCATCCGATGCTCTGGAAAGCGGCACATACTCCGAAACATCCTTCTGACTGATCACAACACCGGCGGCATGCATGGACGTATGCCGTGGCAATCCTTCCAGTCGCTTCGCCGTATCGATCAGCTCATGAATCTCTTTATCTTCTTCATAAGTCTTTTTAAGTTCCGGATTCATCTGCAGAGCCTTATCGATCGTAATATTCAGCTCCTGCGGAATCATCTTCGCAATATTATCCACCTGCGCATAAGGCAGATCCATTACCCGACCGACATCACGGATAACACCGCGCGCTGCCAGCGTACCGAAGGTAACAATCTGAACGACACAGTCATCTCCGTATTTTCTTCTTACATAATCAATAACTTCCTGTCTTCTCTCGAAGCAAAAGTCAACGTCGATATCCGGCATGGATACTCGTTCCGGATTCAGGAATCGCTCAAACAGCAGATCATAACGGATCGGGTCCAGCTGTGTGATTCCAAGCGTGTACGCAACAAGACTTCCCGCCGCGGAACCACGTCCCGGTCCGACCATAATGTCATGGTCACGGGCATATTTAATGAAATCCCACACGATCAGGAAATAGTCAACATATCCCATGTTCTTGATCGTTGAAAGCTCATAATTCAGACGTTCTTTCAATTCATCTGTAACCGGCTGATAACGTTCCTCCAGACCTTTAAAACACAGTTCATTTAAGTATTCCCATGAAGTATAACCTTCCGGAACACCGAATTTTGGCAGCTTTGTCACGCCAAATTCAATCTCCACATGGCATCTCTGCGCAATCTTGTGTGTGTTTTCAAGTGCCTCCGGCGCATATGGAAAAAGACGTTCCATTTCTTCCGGAGATTTCACATAATACTGTCCGCCCTCATAGCGCATACGATCCTGATCTGCAAGCTTCTTACCGGTCTGCAGACAGAGCAGTACATCATGGGGCTGTGCATCCTCTGCAAGTGTATAATGTACGTCATTCGTCGCAACCAGATCAATTCCCGTCTCACGATGCATCTTAAGTAACTGCTGGTTTACATTCTGCTGCTCCGGAATGCCGTGGTCCTGCAGTTCCAGGAAAAAATTTCCCTTTCCGAAAATATCCTGGTAACGAAGTGCCGCTGCCTTTGCATCCTCATACATGCCACGCGTAAGATATCTTGCCACTTCACCGGCAAGGCACGCACTCAGTGCAATAATACCTTCATGATATTTCTCCAGAAGCTGAAGGTCTACACGCGGTTTATAATAGAATCCCTCCACGAATCCCTTAGATACGATCTTCATCAGGTTTGCATAGCCCTGATTATTCTCTGCCAGAAGAACCAGATGATAGTAACGATCCTCTCCGCTTCCGGCTTCACGGTCAAACCGGGATCCCGGTGCAACATAAACCTCGCAGCCAAGAATCGGATTGATTCCGGCGGCTCTCGCTGCACGATAAAAATCAATCACACCATACATGACACCGTGATCTGTAATGGCTGCACTGTCCATGCCAAGCTCTTTGACACGGTCCACATATTCTTTTATCTTGTTCGAACCATCCAGAAGACTGTATTCTGTATGGACATGAAGATGTGTAAAATTCATATTCTCATCCTTTGCCTGCTATAAAAACTTTATTGCCAAACCATCATTATAACAGTTATTTCACCAGATAGATCCTGCGGTCTTTGATCTGAATCTTGCCTTCTTTCAAAAGGTGGCCGACTGCACGCTTAAATGCATTTTTACTCAGGCCAAACTCTCTGCGAATCACTTCCGGTGAAGCCTTATCATCAAACGGCAGTACCCCTGCAAACTCCTCAATGATCTCCAGGACATTTTCTGCATCCTCATTGATCTGCAGATATGCTTCCTGGCGGTCGCTGACATCCATCTTGCCATCTTCTTTAACTCTGGTGACACGCAGATCAAGAACCGTTCCCGGGCGATATTTGCCTTTCGCTTCTCTTGCCGGGATCAATGCAGAATATTTGTTATCTACAGCAACAAACACTCCGAAGTTCTCGCTGATCTGGTAAACACGACCTTTTACCTGATCTCCTTCTTTATAAGGAGTCTCCTTTGACAGGTATGGATATACTTTCATAGTTGCGCAGAGACGGCTGCTCTTATCCACATAAACTGCAACCAGGCACTCCTGTCCTTCAAAAATACGGGTAGTCTGCTCATGATATGGAAGAAGAAGGTCTTTCTCCAGTCCCCAGTCAAGGAAAGCACCGATTCTTGTCACCTGTTTTACTTTCAGAAGTCCGGCCTGTCCTACCATAACGAGTGGCTCATTTGTTGTCGCGATCAGACGGTCCTGAGAATCTTTATAAATAAAAACTTCCAGTTTATCTCCTGCTTTTGTGCCTGCCGGAACCTGTTTTGCAGGCAAAAGTATCTGATGTTTTGTGTCTGCATTCATATCTTCCGCGAGATATACTCCAAACTCTACGGACTTCACAACCAGTAAAGTCTGTTTCTTTCCTAATTCGATCATATTTTTCCTCCGATATTAAAACAAATATATGTCAGATTTTTCTTCTTTTACAATTGTGAGATTAATTGTAACACAGAAAAACATGAATGGATATAAAAAAGCCAAATCTTCTTAAGATTTCTCTTGTAGTCTTTCTATATTATCCTGTAT
>CAVBPN010000260.1:0-797 GCA_963597235.1 bacterium | reverse complement strand
GCATATGGTTCTCCATTCTGATCATTCAGAAGGATCGTTGTCTTATTGTTATCTATCGTTTTTGCCGGACAGATCACATCATTCAGTCTCGCCTGCTGCTTATATTCTGCACGCATCTGATGAATCTTAAAATTCTCCGGCAGGTAATCCATTGCCATCTGCACATACTGGCAGTTATTTACATGATGATTCGTATCCAGATGATGTTTCTGCACGGTAAATGAATCCTGCTTCTCATACTCCTCCGGAAGCATAATCTTTCTTGGTGCATACTCCATATCCAGCTTCGGCTCCATCTTTCCGTCTTTTCCCATGTATCCATTGGTATCCCTTGGCTCCAGGCGGACCGGAAGTCCATTCTCCGCATCAATATATGTCCAGAAAGTATTTGCATACGCCAGACGCTCTCCACCTTCTGTTTCCATCGTAAAGTTACGCAGGCCCATAAATCCACGGAATCCATATGCCCAGGTAGATGTTTTTATCTGTTCTCCCATATACGGATAACGATCCACGATCACCTGCCATGCGGACAATACCCAGAACCGCTTCCATTCTTTCAGTACTTCCATTCCAAGTCCGACTTCTTCTGACTGAAAAGTACTGCAGTCCTGAAAATAGTTCAGAATTCCCGGAAGCGTTAACAATCCATTTTCTCCAATTTCACTGTAGCGGACACGTCCGCTGAAACTATATGCCATACTTTCACTCTCTTTCATAACTGCAAGCCACTTTATTACTGTTCACATCAACACTTTTACTCTGTTGTTTATTCTATCATGTGTTTTATCTTAAGG
>CAVBPN010000259.1:0-3231 GCA_963597235.1 bacterium | reverse complement strand
TGCTGAAAGAAAAGTATACAGATGCAGAGGGTACATTGCTACCACATCCATCTATTCATCAGTTCCGATATTTCTATAAAAAGACAAAGAAGCAGCAAAACTTTTATATATCCAGAGAGGGAGTGAAAAAGTATCAAAGGAACAGAAGACCGTTATTAGGTCAGGGAGTACAGGAGTTTGCCAGCAGTATAGGAATGGCTATGTTGGATTCTACCATTTGTGATATATACCTTGTAAATGAACGTGGAGAGTTGATTGGAACAATCTCAAACCCCCAGCAGAGCTGGGGAGACTCGTGGACGCAAGGGGCGATAAATGTAGTATCAAATTAAAAACCTCCGTTGTACAATGAATGTGGGTCTAGCAAACCACATAAAAGACAACGGAGGTATCCATGGATAATCAAAGTTTAGCACATAGTAGATATAATTGCACGTACCATATTGGTGCGACCTGCGGTCGTTGCTTGAAGTGCGCGTATGCGCTATCACCTCCATTCGTGATATCCCTACCACGAAATGCCTAGTAAGCGATGAACGGTGTGAAGCAGTGGGAAACGCGGATAAGCAGAAGTCACATCTGCCCAACTGCAAGGGATTGATGCACATGGCTAACATATGTGAACCATCATAAGGGTCGTGATACTTGAAATGGTGAAAGTGACTGATACACCATAACCAAAACGGTACGAGGGCGAAGGCTTGGCGGTTTCGATGTGCG
The DNA here is from genome assembly GCA_963597235.1 of bacterium. Classification (GTDB taxonomy): domain Bacteria; phylum Bacillota; class Clostridia; order Lachnospirales; family Lachnospiraceae; genus Blautia_A. The sequence continues at coordinate 2,511 of CAVBPN010000259.1, read as the reverse complement.
CCTTGTCGAATGGATGTTGCACCTCCGGTCTAAAGATGGAGCCTAAATGCATTGCATTAATTCAAACAACGAAACTGGGAAACCCTCATGCACTCCCTATGAGGTAGGCTAATCGTAAGAGAGGTACAACGTGCAGGAGGTAAGGATGCCAGAAGAAGCGAATGCTGTTGAGTAATACGACAGATAGGAATTCAAGATTTGTTCCACCCCGAAAGGGGGCTAACGTCTGGCGCGTGTCTAATTACATGAAGGACAGGGAATCTATGAATGCACAAAGTTCAATGACGCATCAAGCGAGGACAATGCAGACAATTCCAAGATTAAATTGGAAAAATATCGACTGGAAACAAGCAAGGATATATGTTAATAGACTACAGGTCAGGATTGTAAAGGCTGTACAAAAAGGAAAATGGCGTCTTGTCAAGAGAATTCAGAAACTTTTGACAAATTCATTCTACGCCAAAGCCCTGGCAGTTAAGAAAGTTGTCAGTAATAAGGGAAAGAACACACCCGGAATTGATGGTGTTCTGTGGAAGTCAGATAAAGATAAAACAGATGCCATTTACGCACTTAATACTAAAACCTATAAAGCAAAACCATTGAGAAGAACCTACATTGAGAAATATGGGAAGAAAGAAAAAAGACCACTGGGGATTCCGACAATGAAAGACAGAGCTATGCAGGGATTGCAGTTGCTGGCACTTGAGCCAGTAGCCGAAACTACGGCTGATAGAGTTTCGTTTGGCTTCCGAAAGAACAGGTGTGCGCAGGATGCTATGGAATATATATTTAAACTTCTGTCACGTAGAGTATCGCCTGAATGGATTCTTGAAGGGGATATCAAAGGCTGCTTTGAGAACATAAGCCATGAATGGATGTTAAACAACATACCTGCGGATAAAAAGATAATGGAGCAATTTTTGAAATGTGGTTACGTAGACAAGCACCACCTTTATCCGACAGACAGCGGCAGCCCACAAGGTGGACTTATCAGTCCGGCATATGCGAACCAAACACTTGATGGTTTGGAACTAATTTTGAGAAACAAATATAGTACAAGTGCTACAGGACATTTTAATCCTAACTACAACAAGTATAAGGTACATCTTTGCAGATATGCTGATGATTTCATAGTAACAGCTAATTGCGAAGCGGTATTATACGAAGTCAAACAACTGATAATCGAATTTTTGTCAGACAGAGGTCTACGCTTATCGGAAGAAAAGACGGTAATAACAAACATCAAGGACGGATTTGATTTTCTTGGATGGAACTTTAGAAAATTTAGAGGAAAACTTCTAATACAACCATCCGCAAAATCAAAGAAGAAAATAACAAGAAGCCTGAGTAATACTGTAAAAGAATTCAGAACTGCGAAACAAGAAAGTCTGATAGTCAAACTTAATCAGATAACCAAAGGCTGGGCAGAGTACCATCATTGTGTCTGTGCTAAGAGGGCATATGCACTGATTGATCACAGACTATGGGAAATGCTATGGAAATGGGCCAAACGACGTCATCCACGTAAATGTAAGAAGTGGATTAAGAGCAGATATTGGAAAAACAGAGCAGGCAGACAATGGTCATTTTGTACAGACAAAGTGGTTCTCTATCAGATGATGGATATGCCTATTGTCCGAATAAAATCATTGAATCTTTCAAAGAATCCGTTCATTGATGCAGATTACTTTGTTATGAGAAAAGAAAAGCACAAATGTAAACGAGGGCAGGCGTTCCTCAATAGTGCAGCTGCACGTAATGGAGTTTACGTGTTATAGATGCGTGAGCGGAATGCGGTGAAAGTCGCACGTTCCGTTCTTAGGGGAGGAACAAGTAGTAATACTTGTTTCTTACCCGACTATTTATTCCGAAATATAGAAGAAAAGTGATGTTTGGAAAGTTGCGAAAAGATGTAGGAGAGATATTAGGAAAAGTATGTAAAATGGAAGGAGTAACAATATTAAAAGCAGCAACGCTTCCAGAACATGTACATATGTATGTATCGATTCCACCGAAATTAAATGTGTCAAAAACAATAGGTCGAATCAAAGGAAAGAGTGCATTAATGATATTCGACAGACATCCAGAATATAGAGACAGAAATAATCGTCACTTTTGGGCAAGAGGATACTATTGCGAAACGGTAGGTAACGTCAATGAAGAAACAATAAAACAGTATATACAAGAACAATACGAAAGAGATCGTTTAGAAGGGAACTCAGAAAAGTAAAAAAGAGCCGCTTTTAAGCGGCCACCAGTAACTAAAGGAATGGTTTGTTAGACCGCCTTCAGGCGGAAATGCAATATGCCCTGGAAGGGCAAACACAAACCACCAGCAGAGCTGGTGGTACTGACTTGGAAGACCTGTTCTGACTGCCTGCATTGATGCCTACAGCTCTATATGCTGTGGTTATTCGCTAGGCTGGGAGGGTGGCATTTACAGCCTGAGAGGACTCATGCTGAATGTGATAACTGATAAAGTGGAGCATTGCAGAAAGTATGGAATCGACA
>CAVBPN010000258.1:0-14673 GCA_963597235.1 bacterium | reverse complement strand
TCAGTGACGGACAGCGTCAGAGGATTCTTCTGGCCAGGGCAATCTGTCAGGAGCCTGAGATCATCGTTTTGGATGAACCGACGTCGTTTTTGGATGTAAGGTATAAATTGGAACTGCTTTCAATTCTCAGAAATATGGCAAAAAAGAAAGGCATCACCGTAATTATGTCACTTCATGAAATTGATCTGGCTGAAAAAGTGGCTGACGAGATCATCTGTGTGAAAGGTGAACGTATTGCCCACTATGGAAAGCCGGAAACAATTTTTAAGGAAGATGTAATTCGCGATCTTTATGATATAGATAATGGATATTTTGATCCGGTGTTTGGAAGTCTGGAACTTCCAAAACCAGAGGGAGAACCCAAAACACTGGTTATTTCCTGCGGAGGAACCGGAATTCCGATTTACCGGGAACTGCAGAGAAAAAATATTTCTTTTGCAGCAGGGATCCTTTACACGAATGATATTGATTATCAGCTGGCACGTCTGATTGCAGCACGTACAGTGACGGAGAAGCCGTTTGAGAAAATCAGTGATAAATCATTTACAGAAGCCATGAAGCTTGTAGATTCCTGTGAAAGAGTCATTGATGCAGGAGTGATGGTGGGAAATACGAATAGCAGAATAAAAGAGATTCTCGAAAAAGCCCAAAAAGACGGAAAACTTGAAAAGAGATAAAAAAGAAGAACAGACCTGAGACGTAATGTGAGGGGCTGTTCTTTTTGGTAGTTAAGAAACTGTCTGTGGATTGATATGACTGTAAGTATCAATGATTCCATCAATTGATCGATGCAGGTAGGGTCTGTACTCGTCGAGCGAAACGGGCTGCTGATAGAGAATACAGCTGTAACACGTCGAGCTTGCAAGTTCAATCACAGAGAACAGCATCATATCCGGGTGATCATAAGTATGTTTATCCTTCGCAAGAAGCTCCAGGTAAGCATCATAAAAGACAAGATTCTCATTCGGAATTGTGTCCTCCAGAGTCGCCTGAAATACACCCCATGAAAGATTGCGGGAAATAAAAATCAGAAGAGGTGAATCCTTCTCAAGTGCATCTAGGATAAAATCAATCATGAAGTGAAGCTGATCTCGAAAGCCGATGATTTCCTGATCGATCATAGAACGATATGCCTGATAAAAAAGTTCAGAGGTCTTGTGCGATACCAGTTTGTTACGGATGTCGTATTTGTCTTTGAAATACAGATAAAAAGTACCTTTGGCGACACCGGCTTTGTTTACGATATCAGAGATGGTTGTCTGGTTCGTACCCTTGGTCGTAAAAAGTTCAAATGCAGTATTGAACAGAGCATCTTCTTTTTTCTTTTTATTCACTTCCAGTTTGCCCATCAGAAAACCTCCTTCACATAGTGGTGTTGCCATTTATTATAATCAAAAATGACCAAAAGTCAATATTGCGTTAAGAAAATATTTAACGTGACTAAAATAAAATGTTTATTTTTGGACACATTGGGCAAAACGTATATTGACTAATGGTCAGTTTTGGTATATAACTCTTTATGAGTAAAAAGTGACTAACAGTCATAAATGAATAAGAAAGTCAATAAGGAGGACATCATGATCAAGCTTGGAAAATGGATAGCAAAGCATAAGGTGATCATTGTAATCATCAGTCTGCTTCTGTTGATCCCGTCATTCATAGGAATGGCAGCAACGAGAGTTAATTACGATATCCTGAGTTATCTGCCGGATTCACTGGAGACGGTAGAAGGCCAGGACATCATGGTGGATGAATTCGGAATGGGGGCATTCTCCATGGTAGTTGTAGAAGATATGGACCTGAAAGATGTAGCCGCATTAAAGGAAAAATTCCAGGATGTGGATCACGTAAAGGATGTGCTGTGGTATGACAGCGTAGCGGACTTAAGCATCCCGGTAAGTATGATCCCGGATAAATTTAAAGATGCATTCTTTAACGGGGATGCAACGATGATGATTGCATTATTCGATAATACGACTTCATCTGACGCAGCAATGGAAGCTGTTACCGATATGCGTAAGATCGCAAATGAACAGTGTTTCATCAGTGGTATGTCCGGTGTTGTAACCGATATCAAGAATATCGCACTGGAAGAAATGCCGATCTACGTTGTGATCGCAGCCTGCCTGTCACTGCTGGTTCTGCTTCTGGCAATGGATTCACTGGTTGTTCCGGTACTTTTTCTGCTCAGTGTAGGTCTTGCAGTTGTATACAATCTGGGAAGCAACATTTTCCTCGGACAGGTATGTTACATTACAAAATCACTGACAGCAGTGCTTCAGCTTGGTGTAACAATGGACTATTCCATTTTCCTTCTGAATTCCTTTGAAGCATATAAGAAAAAATACGATGAAAAAGAACGTGCGATGGCACATGCGATCGCAGATACATTTAAATCTGTAGCAGGAAGTTCTGTTACAACAATCGCCGGATTCCTTGCGCTGTGCGTTATGACCTTTGCCCTGGGTCGTGATATGGGTATCGTTATGGCGAAAGGTGTTGTAATCGGTGTTATCTGTTGTGTTACAGTTCTTCCGGCAATGATCCTTGTATTCGATAAAGCAATCGAGAAGACCAAACACAAAGCCCTGCTTCCGAATATGGACAAGGCATCCGGATTTATTACAAAGCATTATAAAGTATGGCTGATTGTATTCCTGGTACTTCTGTATCCGGCAATTTATGGAAACAATCATACACAGATTTATTACAACATTGATAAATCACTTCCGGCTACACTGGACAGTAATGTATCCAATGAAAAGCTGAAAGAAGATTTTGACATGAGTACCGTACATATGGTACTTCTGAAAAACGGACTGGACAGCAAACAAAAGACACAGATGCTGGATCAGATAGAAAAAGTTGACGGCGTGAAGTGGTCACTGGGTATGAATTCTCTGATCGGACCGACATTCCCGGAATCCATGATTCCTTCTAATATAAAGGAAATGCTCCAGTCTGATAATTATGAAGTACAGTTTGTCTGCTCCGAATATTCTTCTGCGACAGATGAATGTAACGCACAGCTGGATGCAATCCAGAAGATTGTCAAAGAATACAGTCCGGAATCCATGGTGATCGGTGAGGCACCACTGATGAAAGACCTTCAGGATACAACAGATGTTGACCTTCAGAGAGTAAATATCCTCTCCATGGCAGCAATCTTTGTGATCATCCTGTTTGTATTCAAATCGATTTCTCTGCCGTTCATTCTGCTGGCAGTTATCGAGTTTGCGATTTTTGTAAATATGGCAATTCCGTATTATCAGGGAGTTACCCTTCCATTCGTAGCCAGCATCGTAATCGGTGCCATCCAGCTGGGAGCGACTGTAGACTATGCGATCCTGATGACGAGTAATTATCAGAAACAGCGTCATCTTGGAAAGACAAAAAAGGAATCTATTTCCATTGCACATAAATTCTCTATGAAGTCTATTATTGTAAGTGGATGCAGCTTTTTTGCAGCAACCTTCGGTGTAGCTCTTTATTCACAGGTAGATATGATTGGTTCTATCTGTACACTGCTGGCACGTGGTGCGGTGATAAGTACTGTTGTTGTACTGCTGGTACTGCCGGCAATGTTTATGGTATTTGATCCGATTATTGTTCATACATCAAAAGGATTTTTACCGGATAAGAAATGATGATATAATTACTATATAAATATGAATCAGGCCAATGGCTGGAAAAGGAGTCGTAGAACATGAACAGAAACAGAAAAAAAGCAGTTGCAGCTTCTGTGGCAGTAGGAATGACCATGGTACTGGGAGTAAGCCCGGTTCTGGCAGCAAATACAGATATTTCCAAAGAAGAGACTGTATATGTCAACGCAGCAGCTGATGGTACTCCGGAAGAAATCACAGTTTCTGACTGGCTGAAAAACTCAGCTTCATCAGGAGATTTAAGTGATACATCTGATCTGAAGGATATCAAGAATGTAAAAGGTGATGAGACTTTCTCACAGGACGGAGATAAGATTACATGGAATACAGAAGATAAAGATATCTACTATCAGGGAACCACAAATAAAGACCTTCCGGTTTCCATGGAGATCAAGTATTACCTGAACGGAGCACAGATCAATCCGGATGATCTTGGCGGCAAGAGTGGCCATCTGAAGATTGAAGTAGCATACAAAAACAACGTAAAGAATAAAACAAAGGTCGGTACAAAGACAACTGATATGTATGCACCATTTGTAATGGTGACTGCAATGATCCTTCCGACAGATAATTTTACAAATGTTACGATCGATAACGGTAAAGTCCTTTCCGACGGACAGAGAAATATCGTAATCGGTGTTGGTATGCCGGGACTTGCTGATAACCTGGATCTTAAGAGTATAGATGAAGATATTGATCTGGATATCCCAGAAGATTTCACAATGGAAGCAGATGTAACAGACTTTAATATGAGTTCTACTTTTACATTTGCACTGACAGATATTCTGGATTCTCTGGATACAGATGACATCGATGGACTGGATGATCTGAAAGATTCCATGAAAGAACTGACAGATGCAGCAACCGAGCTGGTTGACGGAAGTAAGGAACTTTCTGACGGTGCATCTACTCTCGATGAGAAATATCAGGAATTTGATTCAGGTATCGGTACTCTGGTAAGTGGAGTAAGCAGTCTGAACAGCGGAGCTGCGACACTTAAGAGTGGTATTTCTTCTTATACGGCAGGTGCCGATAAGCTGGCATCCGGTGTGAATGAATATGCATCCGGCGTTGGTACATTATCCAAATCTCTGAAAGAATATAACAGTGGTGTAACTACACTGTCATCCGGTGTACAGCAGTATGTAAAAGGAAGCAATAACCTGACAGAAGGTGTTAAGAAATATGTTGCAGGTGTTTCTACTCTGGGAGAGGGAATTAATACTTATACAGATGGAGTAAGCCAGCTGGGAGATGGTATTGATCAGGAAGCAGAAGGCCTGACAGCGCTTCAGGAAAACGTGAACGGACTTGTAACTGGAATTAAAGCAAAACTTCCGGAATTACAGACCTCTGTAGAAAAGATCATTAAATTTGCGGAAAGTGCAAAAACTTATGCACAGAAAACAGGCGAATTTGCAGATCAGGTAATTACTTATGCAACAACAGTTCAGAAAATTAAAGAGAATGCAGATATCCTGAATAAGCTTGTTAATCCGACTACAAGTGGAAGCGGCGATGGTACAGCACAGATAGAGAGCGGACTTGAAACTGCTCAGGCAGCAGCAGCTTCTGTAGGAAATGTATCCGGTACTTCTGCAGCTGATCAGTTAAATGCAGCAGCCAGTGCAGTAAGTGCAGCAGCAGGAACAGGTGATGCACTGCAGGGAGATGCAGGTACGATCTCGGCAGGTCTTGACAGTGCAAGTTCAGCAATTGATATCTTAAGTGGTATTGATACCTCTTCTATGGATGAAGCAACAGCGGCAGCAGTAAACAGTGCCGTACAGAGTGCGATTGGAGCGATCTCCGGCGGTGTTGCAACAGCCCAGGGCGGTGTAGCAAGCCTTCAGGCACATGCAGGTCAGGTTTCCGGACTGAATGAGCAGGCAGCACAGGTGCAGGCAGCAGCAAGTGAAGTCAGTGCACAGAATGAACAGGTGGCAGCAGCAGGAAGTGCAGCAGCACAGCTTCAGGAAGGACTTTCACAGATTCAGAGTGGGCTTGCTGCACTGAATGACCAGAGTGCGGAAGATGCAGCCCAGAATGCAGAGATGCAGGAGCAGATCAAAGCGCTCACAGCAGGCATTGATCAGGGACTTGCAGCACTTACAGATAACAATGAAGCTTTAATTGCAGGAGCAAATGCTTTGAAGAGCAGTGGAACCGGCGAGGGAACAACAGAAGATACGATGTCCCTTACACAGGGCGCAGATGCAGTAGAAGCCGGCATTCAGGAGCTTCAGAAAACATTGCAGACATATCTTGGTGAGAAGCTGGATGGTGGAATGTTAAATACACTGAAAGACGGTGTTGATGCACTGGTAACCGGTATTAAACAGCTTCAGGGTGGATTTGCACAGGTTGATGAAGGAACTACTACTCTGCTCAACGGTGTATCCACACTTGCAGCTTCCAACAGTCAGCTTACAAGCGGAGCAACAGCACTTGAAAGCTCCGGTAAGACACTGACAAGTGGAGCAAGTAAACTGACAAGCGCAAGTAAACAGCTGAACAGTGGAACATCTAAGATCACAAGTGCAACTAGCCAGCTTACAAGCGGAGCAAATACACTTTCTGCAAACAGCAGTAAACTGAACAGTGGAGCAAGCCAGCTTGCATCCGGTACACAGCAGCTTATGAGTGGAACAACAACACTCAGCAGTGGAAGTGCACAGGTTAAGAGTGGAATCAAGAGTCTTGCAGATGGAGCTAAGAAGCTTTCTGACGGAACAAAAGAATTTGACGAAGAAGGAATCCAGAAACTGTCTGATATCGTAGATGATGACCTTCAGGATATCCTGGACCGTCTGGATGCAATCTGCTCTGATGACAATGCATACCATTCATTCAGCGGTAAAGAAGACGATATGGATGGCAACGTGAAATTTGTTATCGAAACTGCAGCAATTGATAATGACAGTGATAAATAATAAAAGAAAATAGTGACAGATAAGCAGCCTTTTATAGTAGTGAAAATGGCTGTAAGATCACAGCATAACAGGGGGACGGATTGTATGCCGTTTCCCTGTTTTTTTCTTGCGGACGGGAAAGGAGTCTGCTATACTGTACATTATGAGTAGAAAAAAAGCAGTTGTAAGAAAACCAAAAATAAAAAAGAAAAGCGATTATTACGATTACAGTCTTCTCGCGGTTATCATTCTTTTGACTTGTTTTGGACTGGTAATGCTGTACAGTACCAGCTCTTACATGGCAGAACTGAACTATGGCGATGATATGTATTACTTTAAGAAACAGGCTGCGATCAGCCTGGTATGTATCATAGCATCACTTGCAATCTCTCAGATTGATTACCACATTCTGACGCGATTTACAGGAGTGCTTTATGGTGCAGCTGCAGTGCTGATGATGTTGGTTAAGACTCCGCTTGGACGAAGTGCGAATGGTGCGCGTCGATGGCTGAATCTGGGACCATTATCATTTCAGCCTTCGGAAATTGCAAAGATTGCAGTGATCGTATGTCTTTCCTATATGATCGTAAATATGGGAAGAAAGATTGGAACATTAAAAGGCTTTATGATGCTGGCGGGCAGTGGAGGCGGACTTGCATTCCTTGCCTATGCATTTACAGATAACCTGAGTACAGCAATCATCATCTTTGGTATTACGATGGGACTGATCTTTATTGCACATCCGAAGGTACGCCCGTTTCTGATCGCAGCAGGAATTTTACTGGTTGTGGGTATCATTGCAATCAGCTTTTTAAGTGCCACGATGGAAACCAGTTCGAGTTTCCGTCTGAGACGAATTCTGGTATGGCTGCATCCGGAGGATTATGCATCAGGAGACGGATATCAGACGATACAGGCATTATATGCCATCGGTTCAGGGGGATTTCTTGGCAGGGGTCTGGGAAACAGTATCCAGAAACTTGGAAGTGTACCGGAAGCGCAGAACGATATGATCTTTTCTATTGTGTGTGAAGAACTTGGTATAGTGGGAGGTCTGATTGTTCTTTTGCTGTTTGCATATCTTTTATACAGATTGTTTTTTATCGCACAGAATGCGCCGGATCTGTTTGGTTCGCTGATGGTAAGCGGTATTTTTATACATATCGCACTGCAGGTTATTTTTAATATAGCTGTTGTGGTAAACCTGATGCCCAATACGGGTGTTACACTGCCGTTTATCAGCTATGGAGGTACGTCGATTCTGTTCCTCATGGCGGAGATGGGACTGGCATTAAGTGTGTCCAGCCAGATTAAATTCAAAGAGCCGGAAAGGCTTCTTTAAAATGAGTAAAATCTATTGACAAATAGGTTTCCAGAATATATACTTTGCACATCAAAGTAGAGTAAACGAGTTACTTGATAAAGGAGAAATAGCAATGTTAGAAGAAATGAGAAAAATGATTGCAGAACAGTTAAACTGCGAAGAAAGTGAAATCACAACAGACACTTCTTTTAAAGATGATCTCGGAGCAGATTCTCTTGATCTTTTTGAACTGGTAATGGCTCTGGAAGATGAGTACAATATAGAGATACCTGCTGAAGAGCTGACAGAACTGGCAACAGTGGGAGATGTGATTGAATATCTTAAAGGCAGAGGTATCGAAGCCTAGTATGATTAACTTTCCCTGAGGCAGCGATGTCTCAGGGGTTTTTTCTGAGTTTATATAGTATTTGAATTTTTATATTTTTGAAAGGCAGGAAAGAAATAATGACAAAGATCAGAACAAGATTTGCACCGAGTCCTACAGGAAGAATGCATGTAGGCAATCTTCGTACAGCACTTTACGCATATCTCATTGCAAAACATGAGAATGGCGATTTCATTCTTCGAATCGAAGATACTGACCAGGAACGATTTGTAGAGGGTGCTGTAGATATTATCTATCGTACCATGGCAGGTACAGGCCTTATTCATGATGAAGGTCCGGATAAGGATAAAGGATTTGGACCGTATGTTCAGAGTGAAAGACAGGCTTCCGGACTTTACCTGAAATATGCAAAACAGCTGATCGAACAGGGCGATGCATATTACTGCTTCTGCGGACAGGAAGAACTGGAGTCCATGAAGCGTGTGGTTGCAGGAAAAGAAATTTCTATTTATGACAAGAGATGTCTGCATCTGTCTAAAGAAGAAGTTCAGAGACGTCTGGATGCAGGAGAACCACATGTTATCCGTTTCAATATGCCGACAGAAGGAACCACTACATTCCACGATGTAATTTATGGGGATATCACAGTTAATAATGAGGAGATGGAAGACCTGATTCTGATCAAATCCGACGGATATCCGACTTACAACTTTGCAAACGTAATTGATGACCATCTTATGGGAATCACTCATGTAGTCAGAGGAAATGAGTATCTTTCTTCTGCACCGAAATACAACCGTATTTATGAAGCTTTCGGATGGGATATCCCGGTATATGTTCACTGTCCGCTGATCACAAACGAAGAGCACCAGAAACTGTCAAAACGTTCCGGACATTCCTCTTATGAGGATCTTCTGGATCAGGGATTCCTTACAGAAGCAATCGTAAACTTCGTGGCACTTCTCGGATGGAGCCCGCAGGACAACTGTGAGATCTTTTCTCTTCCGGAACTGGTAAAAGCTTTTGATTATCATCACATCAGTAAATCACCGGCAGTTTTTGATATTACAAAACTTCGCTGGATGAACGGTGAATATATTAAAAAAATGGATCCGGATGCATTCTATGAGAAAGCACTTCCGTATATGAAACAGGTTCTTAAGAAGGATTATAACTTCTGTAAGATCGCAGGAATGGTTCAGACAAGAATCGAGGCATTCCCGGATATTCCGGCACTGATCGATTTCTTTGAGGAAGTTCCGGAATATGACAGCGCAATGTACTGCCATAAGAAAATGAAGACAAACGAAGAAACTTCTCTTGCAGTACTGAAAGAAGTTCTTCCGGTTCTGGAAGCACAGGAAGACTACACAAATGATCCGCTGTTTGCATCCTTAAGTGCATTTGTAAAAGAAAAAGGATATAAGAACGGTTATGTAATGTGGCCGCTTCGTACAGCAGTATCCGGTAAACAGATGACACCTGCCGGCGCAACAGAGATCATGGAGATCATCGGTAAAGAAGAAACACTGAAACGTGTAAAGGCAGCAATTGAGAAACTCAGCTGAGAGTAATAAATGATAAAAAGAAATCCATCTCAAAAAAGAGCAATCGCTCACCTGTCAGGACCAATGATGGTTCTGGCAGGCCCCGGTTCGGGGAAAACTTCCGTAATTGTAGAACGAACTGCATATATGATAAATGAGGGCGGAATTTCACCTTCCAATATTCTGGTCGTAACTTTTTCCAGAGCTGCTGCGAAGGAGATGAAAGAACGTTTCTTAGGATTTACCGGGAAACAGTATACCCCGGTTACTTTTGGTACATTTCATGGTGTGTTTTATGGAATCCTGAAGCAGGCGTACGGTTTTACTGCAGCAAATATTTTATCGGAAGAAGAAAAATTCAGTATTCTGAAAGAACTTACACTGAATTATGGCGGTGATCTGGCAGAAGAAGGCGATTTTCCGGAAGAGATCGCAAAAGAGATCAGTGTTGTAAAAGGGAATAAGATATCATTGGAACATTACTATTCGTCCTGTTGTCCGGACGAAGTGTTCCGGCAGATTTATCAGGGCTATCGGGAAGTGTGCCAGAACAGACGAAAGCTGGATTTTGATGATATGATCCTCTACTGTTATGAACTTTTTTCACAGAGAAAAGATATTCTGGCAGCATGGCAGAAGAAATTTCAGTATATTCTGGTGGATGAGTTTCAGGATATCAATCAGCTGCAGTATGACATTGTACGGATGCTTGCACAGCCACAGAATAACCTGTTTATCGTGGGAGATGATGACCAGTCTATCTATCATTTCCGCGGCGCGAGGCCGGAGATCATGCTGAATTTCACCAGAGATTATCCGGAGGCAGAGACAGTTACACTGGATGTGAATTATCGCTGCAGTGGCAGGATCCTTTCCTCGGCTATGCGTGTGATCGGAGAAAATAAAAAACGTTTTTCAAAAAAACTTTCTACACCGAATCAGGATGGGGAATCAGTTCAGATATGGGAATTCCAGAATCCCAGAGAGGAATATCTGGCGGTCGTTTCGGAACTTCGGGAAAGAATGGAAAATGGCGAGAAACTGGAAGATACGGTGATTCTTTTACGAACGAACCAGGAGGCGGAAGGTCTTGTAGGTGCTTTGATGGAGCGACAGGTTCCATTTAATATGAAAGAAAAACTTCCGAATCTGTTTCAGCACTGGATTTGCCGGAATCTTCTTGCCTATATGCATTTTGCAGCAGGTGAGAAGAGCCGGAAATATTTTCTTGAATTTATGAACCGGCCGAACCGGTATATTTCCCGTGATGCATTGTCTTTGTCTCCGGTGGTTGATTTCGAAGAACTGAAAGAATTTTATAAAGATAAAGACTGGATGTGTGACCGTATTACAACACTGGAAACGCACCTGCGTGTATTAAAAGGTCTTGCACCATATGCTGCAATCAATTTTATCCGAAAGGGAATGGGATACGAAGAATACTTGCGCGAATATGCAGAGTATCGTAAAATAAAACCAGAAGAGCTCAGTGAGATTCTGGACCGGCTGACAGAGAGTACCAAAGGAATAAACAGTCTGGAGGAATGGGAAGCTTATATAAAGGAGTACACAGAAAAACTTGAAGAACAGGCACGAAAGGCAGAGCAGGAACGGGAGGGCGTTCTGATCTCCACACTTCACGGAGTAAAAGGGCTGGAGTATGACCATGTGTATATCCTGAATGTAAATGAGGGCAGTATGCCTTATCGGAAGGCTGTGCTGGAATCCGCGATCGAAGAAGAGCGCAGACTGTTCTATGTCGGAATGACCCGGGCCAGAAAGCATCTGGCTTTGTGTTACGTGAGGCAGCAGTATGAGAAGAAACGGGAACCGTCCCGATTCTTAAAGGAGGCTGGAGTATGAAGGCGGTTATTTATTTTACGGAAGTTCCACAGCAGTACGAACACAAAAATATGGAGCATATGATAGGGGAGAAGCTTCTGGCAACAGGACTTTATAAAGAATATGGCCTGAAGCTTGCGTTTGAGCCAAGAGCGACAGAAGAGCATGGAAAGCCATTTCTGACCCTGCAGCCAAAGATCCATTATAATATTACGCATTCCGGTAAATACGTGATGTGTATCATTGCTGATCAGGAAGTCGGGATTGATGTGCAGGTGCATAAGAAGGTGAATTATGAACGGATGCTGGAGCGGATGGTTCCGGCAGATATGGTCCGGGAAATTCTGGAGAGTGATGAACCGGAAAAAGCTTTTTTTGCACAGTGGGTATTAAGAGAAGCTTATATTAAATGGACGGGCGAAGGATTGTCCAGAGATCTCAGAACAATTTCCATGGATGACGGAACTTATCTGATGCTTGAACTGGGTGAAGACTACAGTGGTGCTGTGTGGTCACGAAAGCCACTCGAACTCCGGTGGGAGCATGAAGAGGTACAATTGCCGTAAGGACGGTGCAGAATGATGACAAAGCAGAAGACATATATAGCAATTGACATTAAGTCATTTTACGCTTCGGTGGAATGCAAAGAAAGAGGAAGAAATCCGCTGACAACGAATCTGGTTGTGGCAGATAAAAGCAGGACTGAGAAAACAATCTGTCTTGCAGTATCCCCAACGCTTAAAAGTTATGGGATTCCCGGGAGACCCCGGCTGTTTGAAGTTGTTCAGAAGGTCAGAGAAGCGAATGATGCCAGAAGGTGGAAAGCTCCGAACCGGAATTTTACTGGAGCATCGGATGACAGTACGGAGCTTGATGCAGATCCGGCATTGAAGATTGATTATATTGTTGCTCAGCCGCGTATGTCGTGTTATATGGAGTACAGTACCAGGATTTATAATGTATATCTGAAATATATTGCTCCGGAGGATATCCATGTTTATTCCATCGATGAAGTTTTTATGGATGTGACGGCGTATCTTAATACTTACGGGATGACAGCAAGGGAGCTTGCCATGACTATGATACAGGATGTACTTAAAACAACAGGTATCACTGCAACGGCAGGGATTGGTTCGAACCTGTATCTCTGTAAGATTGCGATGGATATAGTGGCGAAGCATATTGAACCGGACAAAGATGGTGTGCGTATTGCAGAACTTGATGAGATGTCATATCGCAGAATTCTCTGGAATCACAGACCGCTGACGGATTTCTGGCGGGTGGGCAGAGGATATGCCAGGAAACTGGAAGAACATGGACTTTATACAATGGGTGATATTGCAAGATGTTCCATTGGAAAGCCGAATGAATTGCATAATGAGGAGCTGCTTTATAAGATGTTTGGCATCAATGCAGAACTTCTGATCGATCATGCCTGGGGATATGAACCCTGTACGATGAAGTATATTAAAGCTTATAAACCGGAAACGAGCTGCATCACTTCCGGGCAGGTGCTTCATTGCCCGTATGATTTTGAGAAGGCAAGGCTGGTCGTAAAAGAAATGACAGACCTTATGGTGCTTGATCTGGTAGATAAGAGGCTGGTTACGGATCAGATTGTGCTCACAGTAGGGTATGATATAGAAAATCTGACTGATTCGAAGCAGAGCGGGAAGTATAAGGGTGAGGTCACGGTAGACCGGTATGGAAGAAAAGTTCCGAAACACGCACATGGGACAACGAACCTGAAAAAGCAGACATCTTCCACCAGACTGATCACAGAAGCAGTATTGGGACTGTACGATCAGATTGTAGATAAAAATCTGCTTATCAGAAGAATTAACATTACAGCTAATAAGCTGGTGGATGAGAGGAAAGTGAGCGCGACTGTGGAATTTGAACAGTTGGATCTTTTTACTGACTATCAGGCGAGGGAAAAGGAAGAAGCAAAAGAAGAGGCTGATCTGGAGCGTGAAAAACGGATGCAGAGAGCCATGCTTGATATAAAGAAAAAATTCGGAAAAAATGCAATTCTGAAGGGAATGAATCTTCAGGAGGGAGCGACTGCAAAAGATCGTAATGAACAGATCGGAGGGCATAAGGCGTAAATGGATACTCATAAATATGACGATATTATCAATTTGCCACACTCGACTTCGAAGAATCATCCGCGTATGTCACTATATGCCAGAGCCGCACAATTTTCACCGTTTGCAGCGCTTACCGGACATGAGGCAGCAATCCGGGAAACCGCCCGTCAGACAGATGAGAAGGAAATTCTGAGTGATGAAGTGATTGCCGGATTGAATGAAAAATTACGAGTAATAGTGGAAAATATCGGCAATGAGCAGCTGGTAACGATTACCTGGTTTGTGCCCGATGAAAGAAAAGTCGGAGGTGCATATACGACCCATTCCGGTATAGTGAAGAAAATTGATGAGTATGAACATACAATCATAATGACAGATCATACAAGGATTCCGATCGGACAGATCAGTGAGATAGAAAGCGAACTGTTTGGAAAGGTATATGAATAGGCTGGAGAAGAACAGAAAGCAGTAAAGATCAGAACATAGTAAAGTAAACGAATGAGTGAGTTTAGAATCCCGTGGCGAAAGCTGCGGGATTTTGCATACAGCAATATGCATGAAAATGAAAGATACGCAGAGTTTTCGATTTAAAGATACTGTCTATGATAACTGGCATTATGATACATATGAACAGGATAGCGTGCAGTATCTGCTCATACAGGGAAAGAAACTTACCTGGATCTTTTATAAAGAAACAGGGAGCGACAAATACGTATACCTGAATCAGAACGGCAAAGCAGATGAGATTAAAAATGCAAATACTGTATTTAAAGGATATGAGCGTGCATTATCCGGGCGAGGATATATCTGGGGAAGAACGATTCCACTGTTGTCTTCACATCTTCTGTGGGGAAGCGGACCGGATACATTTGCAGCAGTTTTTCCACAGTCAGATTATGTCATGAGAGCAAATACGAGTTTCAGAATGTATCAGGAGCTTCCAACGAAGGCTCACAACATGTATCTTC
>CAVBPN010000257.1:0-2575 GCA_963597235.1 bacterium | reverse complement strand
GCAGGGCGGAGAAAATGAGAAGCTGATCTTCAAGATCATGAAGAGAGGCGAGAAGCTGAAACTTGATACAGCAAAAACAGAGAACGATCTGGTAGATTCCGGTCTTCGTTATGACCTGACTGTACCGCTTTCCAGATATTATTCTAATAATGCAAGCCAGCTTCCTGCTCCGTTTAAGGCACTTCAGATGGGAAATGTATGGAGAGCAGACCGTCCGCAGAGAGGACGTTTCCGTCAGTTCATGCAGTGCGATATCGATATCCTTGGTGAGCCTACTTACCTTGCTGAAATCGAACTTGTTATGGCAACAACAACACTGCTTGGAAAACTGGATTTCCATAATTTCACGATCCGTATCAACGACCGGAAGATCCTGAAAGCTATGGCACAGTACAGTGGATTCCCGGAAGACAGCTTTGATACCGTATTCATCATTCTGGATAAGATGGACAAGATCGGTCTGGAAGGCATAGCTGAAGAACTGGAAAAAGAAGGCTTCAATAAAGAAAGTATCGATACTTACCTTGGCATGTTTAAAGAAATCACTTCTGATATTGAAGGTGTACGTTACTGTAAAGAAAAACTGGGCGATGTTCTGGAACCGAAGGTTGCAGAAGATCTGGAAACTATCATCACAGCAGTTGATTCTGTAAAGAACGCAGACTTTAAGATTTCTTTCGACCCGACACTGGTTCGTGGAATGTCCTACTATACAGGCCCGATCTTTGAAATCGCAATGGACGAGTTTGGCGGTTCTGTCGGCGGCGGTGGACGTTATGATGAGATGATCGGTAAGTTCACAGGTCAGAATACATCTGCATGTGGATTCTCTATCGGATTTGAAAGAATCGTTATGCTTCTTCTTGAAAGAGGATATGAGATTCCGACAAGTGCAGCTAAGAAAGCATATCTGATCGAGAAGAACATGCCTGCTGAAAAACTTCTTCCAATCCTGAAACAGGCGGAAGAAGAGCGTAAGAATGGTGTTCAGGTCAATATTTCTATCATGAAGAAAAATAAGAAGTTCCAGAAGGAACAGATGACGACTGAAGGATATACAGAATTTGTAGAATTCTTTAATAAATAATGCAGGAATGCTTTAAAAGGAGAAAAATCATGGCTGAAAGTATGAAAGGTCTGCACAGAACATGCCGATGTGCAGAAGTAACAAATGATATGGTCGGCAAAAAAGTAACCCTGATGGGATGGGTACAGAAGGCCCGTAACAAAGGTGGACTTGTCTTTGTTGATCTTCGTGACCGTTCCGGAATCATGCAGGTTATTTTTGAGAATGGTGGCATTGATGAAGAGGGATTCGAAAAAGCCGGCAAACTGAGAAGTGAATTTGTAATTGCAGTTACAGGTACTGTTGAGAACCGTGGCGGTGCTGTAAATGAAAATCTTGCTACGGGTGCACTGGAAGTTCGTGCAGAATCTTTAAGAATCCTGGCAGAGTCTGAGGTTCCGCCTTTCCCGATCGAGGAGAACAGTAAGACAAAAGACGAGATCCGTCTGAAATATCGTTATCTTGATCTGAGAAGACCGGATCTTCAGAGAAATCTGATGATGAAGAGTAAAGTAATGATGCTCACCCGTAAATTCTTCACAGACGAAGGATTCCTTGAAGTGGAAACACCAATGCTTGGTAAGAGTACACCGGAAGGTGCGAGAGATTACCTTGTTCCGTCCAGAATCCATCCGGGCTCTTTCTACGGACTTCCGCAGTCTCCGCAGTTGTACAAACAGCTTCTGATGTGTTCCGGATATGACCGTTATATCCAGATTGCACGTTGCTTCCGTGATGAGGACCTTCGTGCAGACCGTCAGCCGGAATTTACACAGATTGATATGGAGCTTTCTTTCGTAGATGTTGATGATGTTATCGATGTAAACGAAAGATTCCTTGCATACTTGTTTAAAGAAGTACTTGATGTAGATGTAAAACTTCCAATCCAGAGAATTACATGGCAGGAAGCTATGGACCGTTTCGGTTCCGATAAACCGGATATGCGTTTTGGAATGGAACTGCATGATGTAAGTGAAGTCGTTAAAGATTGTGGATTCGTAGTATTTAAGAATGCTCTGGAAGCAGGCGGAAGCGTTCGTGGTATCAACGCAGAAGGCCAGGGCGGTATGCCTCGTAAGAAAATCGATAAACTTGTTGATTTTGCTAAGACTTACGGTGCAAAAGGTCTTGCTTACATTGCAATCGCAGAAGACGGAACACGTAAATCTTCTTTTGCAAAATTCATGACAGATGAAGAGATGGATGCCCTGATCCAGGCTATGGAAGGTAAACCGGGAGACCTGCTTCTCTTTGCGGCAGATAAGAATAAAGTTGTATACGATGTTCTCGGAGCTCTCCGTGTAGAACTTGCAAAACAGATGGATCTTCTGAACAAGAATGAATATCGTTTTGTATGGGTAACTGAATTCCCGCTTCTTGAGTGGAGCGAAGAAGAAAAACGCTACACAGCAATGCATCATCCATTCACTATGCTGATGGATGAGGATATTCCGCTGATCGAGAGCGGAGATCTCGGAAAGATCCGTGCAAAAGCATACGATATCGTAC
>CAVBPN010000256.1:0-8804 GCA_963597235.1 bacterium | reverse complement strand
TACCCTTCAAAAATTTTTTTTACATAACCCCTTATTTAATTATTTATACTCCCCTTGAGATACCCGGTAGCTCCCCTACCGGGTATCTCTCTGTCTTAAGATATTTTAAATAAAAAATCTGGAAATTTACAGTTCTTATCAAAAAGAATCCCAATATTCATGAATATTATGCTCCTGTCCTGGTCATAATAACGAATGTAATGAAGTTGCCAAAAACAGCGATATTACATTACAAAACGAACCAGGAGGAATGTACAGATGGCAAAAAACTACGAAAATGAAAACAAGGCAAAAAATTACGGCACAGATAAAACTTCCGATAAAAATGCGATGGACAGCAGAAACAGTTCAAAGAACAGTTCCAGAAATGCTTCCAGAAACAGCTACGGAAACAAAACATCCAATGCATATGACAAAGAGCAGAATGACTATTCTGACAGATACTAAAGAAAAACTGGTTGCTGTGAACGGAGTGAACAGTAACTAAAACTGCGTTAAGCAGGATTTTCCCTTCTCTTTTTACGAAGAGGCCGGTCGTGTTGCCGGCCTCTTTTACTGTCGTGTGGTCCAGCAAAGCCGGACCACACATGCCGGGCAGATACAGCATTGTTTTGGAAGGCCGACAGATACAGCGCATGCACCGAAAAAAAACAGGAACATATGATAAATAAAAAAAGGAAGGTTTGTCATGTTTCCGATTGAAACAATTTCAGCCAAAATGATCGACTATTTTGTGGGGCGTTCGGATGCTTTAATCATAGATCTGCGGGACGAAGAAGCATATGCAGAGAGTCATGTGAGGGGAGCAATCAGTATTCCCTATGGAGAACTGGAGAACAGAAAAGATCTTCCAATAAATAAAATACTTGTTTTTTACTGTGACAGAGGAGGCGCGAGTATGGCGGCGGCGAGGGAATTTGTCAGAAGAGGATATCGGACCCGGTCCGTGATCGGTGGATTCGCGGCATATCGTGGAAGGAATCTTGAAATGCTTTAAACTTCATTTTTGTGCAAAGTCCACCAAAATCAGTCGCTATTTTTATGAAATAGTTTGATTGACTATGACTGAATATGACGCTATACTAAGGGCATAGATGAAAAACAGCCATAAAACGGCACAGACAATAAAAGAAGTGAAAGAAGAACGAACGGGAGGGAGAAAGATGATCTGTACAGTAACTTTTAATCCATCTCTGGACTATATTGTTTCGGTAGAGGACTTTAAACTGGGACTGACAAACAGAACGAGCTCAGAACTGATGCTTCCGGGCGGGAAGGGAATCAATGTTTCCACAGTTCTGATGAATCTTGGAATTGGAAATACCGCGCTTGGATTTACAGCAGGATTTACAGGTGACGAGATCATCCGCAGATTGCAGGAGATGGGGGTGAAGTCAGATTTCATTCAGATCGAAGAAGGCGTATCCAGAATCAACGTTAAGCTGAAATCTATTGACGGAACTGAGATCAACGGTGCAGGACCGGTGATCGAGAAAAGTAAAGTAGAGGAACTGAAGAAAAAACTGGACGGACTTGGAGCAGGAGATGTACTTTTCCTTGCCGGCAGTATTCCGTCCTCCATGCCGGATGACATGTATGAGCAGATCATGGCACGTCTGGATGGAAAAGGTGTAATGATCGTGGTAGATGCAACAAAGGATCTTCTGGTCAATGTCCTTAAATATCACCCATTCCTTGTAAAACCAAATAATCATGAACTGGGCGAAATTTTTGGCGTGGAATTAAAGACAAGAGAAGATGTGATCCCTTACGGTAAGAAGCTTCAGGAGAAAGGCGCACGAAACGTGCTGATCTCCATGGCAGGCGAAGGAGCCGTACTGGTTGCTGAAGATGGACAGGTATTCGAGGAGCCTGCTCCGAAAGGAACTCTGGTAAACGGAGTTGGAGCCGGGGATTCGATGGTAGCTGGGTTTGTAGCCGGATGGATGGAAAAGAAGGATTATGAGCATGCATTCCATATGGGAATTGCAGCAGGAAGCGCCAGTGCATTTTCTGAAAATCTTGCGACAAAAGAAGAAATTGAAGCGGTTTATCGTCAGATAACGGAAAACAGATGAGGAGGAGAAAAGGATGAGAATCACAGATCTGCTTGACAGACGGAGCGTATCACTGACAGCTGCTCCGGCAGGTAAATCAGAAGCTCTTGACATGGCTGTTGATCTTATGGTGAAGAGTGAGAAGATCAGCGACAGAGAAGCTTATCGTAAACAGGTATATTTAAGAGAAGAAGAAAGTACGACAGGTATCGGTGAAGGCATTGCGATTCCTCACGGAAAATGTGACGCAGTAAAGAAACCGGGACTTGCTGCAATGATTATCAAAAACGGTGTGGAATTTGAAGCACTGGATGATGAGCCGGTAACCCTGCTGTTCCTGATTGCAGCACCGAATACAGAAGATAATATCCATCTGGATGTGCTCAGTAAACTTTCTGTGATGCTGATGGATGAAGAGTTTACAGAATCTCTTCGAAATGCTTCTTCTGTAGATGAATTTATGGATATCATCGATAAGGCCGACAGTGAAAAGAAGGATATTGATGAAAGACTTGCTGATACCGGATCAGCAGAAGGAACACAGGCAAAGCTCCTCGCAGTTACCTCCTGCCCGACAGGTATCGCACATACTTATATGGCAGCAGAAGGAATCGAAAAAGCGGCCAAAGCAAAGAACTGTTTCATTAAAATTGAAACAAGAGGTTCCGGCGGAGCCAAGAATGTGCTGACGGATAAAGAAATCGAAGAAGCTGACTGCATTATCGTGGCAGCAGATGCAAAGGTTCCGATGAATCGCTTTGACGGAAAGAAAGTAATTGAGTGTCAGGTATCTGACGGAATCAGTAAGGCAGACCAGCTGGTTGAAAGAGCAATCGCCGGTGACGCGCCTGTTTATCATGCAGCAGAAGGAACCAAATCTGCTTCTTCCGGTGCAAAATCCGGCGGCAGTGCAGGACATAAGATCTACATGCAGCTTATGAATGGCGTATCTCATATGCTCCCACTTGTTGTAGGCGGTGGTATTCTGATCGCGATCGCATTCCTGATCGACGGACTGAGCATTGACCTGAGTTCGCTTCCGGCAGATCAGAGAGCAGACTTCGGTACGATCACACCGGCAGCTGCTCTGTTTAAAGGTATCGGTGATACGGCATTCGGCTTTATGCTCCCGGTTCTGGCCGGATTTATCGCAATGGCGATCGGTGACAGACCGGCACTTGCACTTGGTCTGGTTGGCGGAATGATGGCATCTGGTGGAAAATCCGGATTCCTTGGTGCTCTGATTGCCGGTTTTGCAGCTGGCTATCTGATCCTCGGACTTCGTAAAATATGTGATAAACTTCCGGAAGCACTGGAAAAAATTGCTCCTGTTCTGATCTATCCTGTAGTGGGAATCCTGCTTATGGGACTGCTGATGACATTTGTGGTAGAACCGATCATGGGTGGAATCAATACAGGCCTTAACAATGCCTTGACAGGAATGGGAAGCTCAAGTAAAGTAGTCTTAGGGTTAGTCCTGGGCGGAATGATGGCAATCGATATGGGGGGCCCGTTCAACAAAGCAGCCTATGTATTTGGTACAGCTGCAATTGCAGCAGGTAACTATGACATTATGGCAGCAGTTATGATCGGTGGTATGACACCTCCATGTGCGATCGCACTGGCGACTCTGCTGTTTAAGGACAAGTTTACAAAGGAAGAGAGAGATGCAGGTCCGACCAACTTCATCATGGGTCTTGCATTTATCACAGAGGGTGCGATTCCGTTTGCAGCATCCGATCCGCTGCATGTGCTTCCGTCCTGTATCATTGGTTCTGCAGTTGCAGGTGCAATATCCATGGCATTTAACTGTACACTGATGGCACCTCATGGTGGAATTTTTGTATTCCCGGTAGTTGGAAATGCGGTTATGTATCTGGCAGCACTGGTTGTCGGAACTGTGATCTCGGCAGTTTTACTTGGTGTGTTAAAGAAAAAAGCGTAAATAATCTGTCTGCCATGACAGAAAAATATAATCAAATAAAGAAAATGGAGGATACTGAAATGAAAGAATTTAAGTATGTAGTTACAGATAATGAAGGAATCCACGCTCGTCCGGCAGGAGAACTTGTAAAACTCGTAAAAGGATTTGAAGCTACGGTATCTATCGAAAAAGAAGGTAAAAAAGTAGACTGCAGAAAGCTTCTTGCTCTGATGAGTCTTGGCGTAAAGAAAGGTCATGAAGTTACTTTTACATTTGATGGTGCAGACGAAGATGCAGCCTGCGAAGCAGTAAGTAAATTTATGCAGGAAAATCTGTAAGGATAATAAGAAGACAGAAAGTTACTGTGAACGGTAACCATAGAAATACATGAGCAGGAGATGATGCATTCATCTCCTGTTTCTGTTATAATTCAGACAGGATTGAAAAAGTGTAAGACACGAAATGGTCCGCAGGTATTATACGGATCATACCATAGGAGGCAAATATGCTGACAGAACAAAGATATGCGATAATTCTGGATCTTCTGGAAGAAAAAAGAAGCATTACCGTTACGGAATTAAAAGAATTGCTGGATACTTCTGAATCAACAGTGCGCAGGGATATTACCGCATTGGATAAGGCCGGAAAGCTGACAAAGGTTTTTGGCGGAGCAGTCATTCTGGATCATAAAGTAACCGCTTATGAGCCTACAGTAGCGCAGAAGTCTGAACTGAATACACAGGAAAAGAAAAAGATAGCAAAATATGCAGCCGGTCTGATTGAAGCAGATGATTTTGTCTATCTGGATGCAGGAACGACAACAGGTTTCATGCTGGAATATCTTGAGGGAACGAAAGCTTCTTTTGTGACAAATGCGGTTTCTCATGCACAGACGATGGCAAAAATGGGAATCCATGTTTTTCTGATCGGTGGTGAGCTCAAAAGCTCCACAGAAGCAGTTGTTGGAAGTCAGGCGATAAAAACGCTTCAGATGTATCATTTTACAAAAGGATTTTTCGGAACGAACGGAGTTTCCAGAAGAGAGGGCTTTACGACACCGGATACGAATGAGGCGCTTGTAAAAGAACGTGCCGTCAGACAGTGCAGAGATGCATATATTCTGGCAGACAGGTCAAAGTTCGGACAGGTGAGCTCCGTAACTTTTGGAGAGTTTTCTGATCTTCATATTCTGACAGAAGAAATTCCGGAAGAATATAAGGAAAGCAGAAATATTTTGAAAGTAGAATAAAAGAATGCTATACTGAAAAAAAAGTTCACAGAGGAGAAATTATTATGAAATATATGTTTGCGTCTGATGTGCACGGCTCTGCACATTACTGCCGACTGATGCTGGAAAAATATAAAGAAGAACAGGCAGAACGACTGGTTCTGCTGGGGGATCTGCTTTATCACGGACCGCGTAATGATCTTCCGAAGGAATATGCACCGAAAGAAGTCATCAAAATGCTGAATGGCATGAAAAATGATATTTATGCGGTACGCGGAAACTGTGAGGCAGAGGTTGACCAGATGGTCCTGGAGTTCCCTGTTATGGCAGACTACTGTATTCTGGCAATCGACGGACTGACTTTTTATGCGACTCATGGACATGTTTATAATGAAAACAATCTTCCGCCATTTCATGAGGGAGATATTCTGATCCACGGTCATACACATGTGCTGAAAGCAGAGCTGAGAGAAGGATATATTCTTCTGAATCCGGGTTCTGTGTCTATCCCGAAAGAAGGAAATCCGCCTACATATGCAGTTCTGGAAGACAAAGTATTTACGATCAAAGATTTTGATGGAAATATCATCAAGGAAATGAGGCTTGGATGAAATATATGGAATTGATCGCACCATGCCACTTTGGCATGGAGGCGGTTCTGAAACGCGAGATCCTGGATCTTGGATACGAGATCAGTAAGGTTGAGGACGGTAAAGTTACTTTTCTGGCGGATGCAGAAGGTATTGCACAGGCAAACATGTTTCTGCGTACGACGGAGAGAATCCTGCTGAAAACAGGCGAGTTCAAAGCAGTGACTTTTGACGAGCTTTTTGAGAAAACAAAGGCAATCCCGTGGGAAGAATATATCCCGAAGGATGGTAAATTCTGGGTGGCAAAGGCCAATTCTGTAAAGAGTGCGCTGTTCAGTCCTTCTGATATCCAGTCGATCATGAAAAAGGCAATCGTGGAACGACTCAAGAATGTTTATGGAATCTCATGGTTCCCGGAGGATGGGGCAAGTTTCCCAATCCGTGTGGCATTTATGAAGGATGTGGCGACGATCGGAATCGATACTTCCGGTGTGTCCCTTCATAAGAG
Organism: bacterium; assembly: GCA_963597235.1. Taxonomy (GTDB): domain Bacteria; phylum Bacillota; class Clostridia; order Lachnospirales; family Lachnospiraceae; genus Blautia_A. Next base: position 2,497 of record CAVBPN010000256.1, on the reverse strand, counting down.
AGGATACCGCCAGATGACAGTAAAAGCGCCGATCACAGAAACCCTGGCATCCGCACTGATCATGCTGACACCATGGAATAAAGACAGAATTCTTGTTGATCCATTCTGTGGAAGTGGAACTTTTCCGATCGAGGCAGCGATGCTGGCAGCAGACATGGCTCCGGGAATGAACCGTTCTTTCCTTGCAGAAGACTGGAAGCATCTGGTTCCGCGTAAATGCTGGTATGATGCGTTGGAGGAAGCACAGGATCGAGTGAATCTGGATATTGACACCGATATTCAGGGATATGATATTGATCCGGAGGCATTGAAATCTGCCCGCGCAAATGCGAAGATGGCAGGTGTGGACAAACTGATCCATTTCCAGCAGAGAGCAGTGAAAGATCTCAGCCATCCGAAATCGTATGGTTTTATTATTACAAACCCGCCATATGGTGAACGTCTGGAAGAAAAAGAGGCACTTCCTCAGCTGTATCGTGAGATTGGTGCGAGCTACAACCGACTGGATAAATGGTCCATGTATCTGATCACATCCTATGACCGTGCAGAGAATGATATTGGACGTAAAGCGGACAAAAACCGTAAGATCTACAACGGTATGCTGAAAACATATTATTACCAGTTTCTGGGTCCGAAACCGCCAAGGAGGAAAAAAGATTGAAAAAAGTAATTTTTGCAACAGGAAATCAGGGAAAGATGAAAGAAATCCGTGAGATTCTCGGAGATCTTGATATTGAGCTTCTTTCCTTAAAAGATGCAGGAATTCATGCAGACATTGTAGAAGATGGAAAAACTTTTGAAGAAAATGCACAGATCAAAGCAAAGGCAATCTGTGATCTGACAGGGGAAATTGTACTTGCGGATGACTCCGGACTGGAGATTGATTATCTGAATAAAGAACCGGGAATCTATTCCGCACGTTATATGGGAGAAGATACTTCCTATCATATTAAGAATGCGAAACTGATCGAGAGACTGGAAGGTGTCCCGGACGAAAAAAGAACTGCCAGATTTGTCTGTGCGATCGCAGCTGTATTTCCGGACGGAACCATGAAAACCGTGCGTGCTGCCATGGAAGGCAGGATCGGTTATGAAGAAAGCGGTGAGAACGGATTTGGCTATGATCCGATCTTTTATCTTCCGGAATATGGATGTACATCCGCTGAACTTTCGATGGAAGAGAAGAATAAGATCAGCCACAGAGGGAAGGCTCTGCGTATGATCAAGGATGAACTTCGATGAAGGTACTGATCGTCAGCGATACCCATGGACGCGATGAAAATCTGGAAAGAGCGGTGATGATGGAAACACCGTTTGATATGCTGGTACATTGTGGGGATGTAGAAGGGAGAGAGATTTTTATAGAAGCTCTTGCGGAATGTCCCTGCTGTATCGTTTCCGGTAATAATGACTTCTTCTCAGACCTTCCGAGAGAAGAGGAGATTGAGATTGACGGAAATAAAGTTCTTGTCACACATGGACATTATTATGGAGTGTCTATGGATATCGCAGGAGTTGCCGAAGAAGCAAAATCCAGAGACTGCGATGCAGTGTTCTTCGGACACACCCATAAGCCCGTAATCGAGGAAATAGACGGCGTTCTGACTGTTAATCCGGGAAGTCTTTCCTATCCACGCCAGCACGGCAGAAAGCCAAGCTACGCGGTCCTGGAGACAGGGACAGATGGAAAGATGTCCGTCGAGATCAAATATCTGTAGAATATTTGAGTGAATACGTAAATAAGTCCCTTGTCCAACAGTTGAATTTTGTTGACAGGGGCTTTTTTGTATGCATGAGACAGTGGAGGATGATAAATCGATGACTCTTTTTTCTGCGATTTTCTTCAACTAATTCCATAGAATGACAAAACAGCAGGAAATCTTCCCCATACGAGAGAGAAGTCTCCTGCTGTTATTCTATACATTTCCTATTTGAAAAACGAAGAAATCCTTTGCTTTTCAGCCAAGGATGTGCAGAGGGACTGGCGAAGTCCCTTTGCATTGAGTAAAAGTGCGGATGACAGGACTTGAACCTGCACGTCGTGGACACCAGAACCTAAATCTGGCGCGTCTGCCAATTCCGCCACATCCGCAAGATAATAGATAAACAGACAGAACGGAATTGTCAGACAATCGATAAATCGATTGGCGTCTGCCTGATCTTGAACTGACGTTCAAGAACTATGAATTCCGCCACATCCGCGTGACATAAATAGTAGTATGAAAAAAGCATTACCGTTAAACGATAATGCTTAAAAATGAGACATCGGGGATTCGAACCCCGGACAACTTGATTAAAAGTCAAGTGCTCTACCAACTGAGCTAATATCCCATATAAAAGACTGGGCTAGCTGGATTCGAACCAGCGAATGCAGCAGTCAAAGTGCTGTGCCTTACCGCTTGGCGATAGCCCAAAGGCGAGGGTGGATACAGGGATTCGAACCCTGGGCCTCCAGAGCCACAATCTGGCGCGCTAACCAACTGCGCTATACCCACCA
>CAVBPN010000255.1:7859-9500 GCA_963597235.1 bacterium | reverse complement strand
CGTACAGGCCGGAGATATCCTTGGTTTTATGGGTAATACCGGATACGGAGAAGAGGGAACATCCGGAATGTTTCCGGTTCATCTTCACCTGGGCATTTATGTCAATACTTCGGATGGACAGGAAATCAGCATAAATCCTTATCGGATCTTACAATGTCTCAGAAAAAAAATCAGAAAGTACACATATTACTAACAAAAATTGTACAAATTGTGTTATACTGTATGGGAAGTTTTGTCTTTTCGTATTTCAGGATGGAACTTCAAAGCAACAATCCCGCAAGGAGCGATATTTATGGAAATACAATTATGGAGAAGTATTTTATGTCCATATGAACTTGCTGTCAAAGAACTGATGGTCAAGTTTGAACATATTATAGATGAACACAAGCAAAATGACCTGTATTCCCCGATCGAACAGGTCAGTGGACGCGTCAAGAGTCTTCCAAGTATCCTGGAGAAAATGCAGCGTAAACATATTCCGATGGAAAAGATGGAAGCGGAGATCGAGGATATTGCCGGCATCCGTATCATCTGTCAGTTTGAAGAAGATATCGATACCGTAGCTTCTATTATCCGTAACCGCAGTGATATGACGATCAAAAGCGAAAAAAACTATCTGAAACATATCAAACAGAGTGGTTACCGCAGTTATCATTTAATTATTTATTATACTGTAGATACGATCAATGGTCCAAAACGTCTTCAGGCAGAAATTCAGATCCGTACAATGGCCATGAATTTCTGGGCTACGATCGAACATTCCCTGCAGTATAAATACAAGGGCGAAATGCCTTTACATGTAGCTGAACGACTGAGCAACGCAGCAGATGCGATCATTGCCCTGGATCAGGAAATGTCTTCTGTCCGTGATGAGATCATGGATGCACAGAATTCCTCCCAGACCCAGTCCAATCTGGTAAAAGATATCTTACTCAGCATTGAGAACCTGTATAAAATTTCCAATAAACGAGAAGTCGAAAAGATCCAAGATGAATTTCTGAGGGTATTCCGCACAAAAGATCTGCAGCAGCTTGCCCGTTTTCATCGCCAGCTCGATATTATCGCGGAGGGCTATCGTGCCCAGTCCGTTTCATTTTAGGAGATATAAATGCAGAACTTTTTACCCGTAACAAACCAGGAAATGAAGCAGCGCGGATGGGATCAGGTTGATTTTGTCTATATCACAGGCGATGCTTATGTCGATCATCCTTCTTTTGGTTCTGCCATCATCAGCCGCCTTCTTGAGAGTCGCGGCTACCGTGTAGGAATCATTTCTCAGCCGGACTGGCGCCATAAAGAAAGTATTCGAACTTTTGGAGAACCGCGTCTTGGCTTTCTTGTGACAGCCGGAAACATGGATTCTATGGTCAATCATTACACCGTTTCACGAAAACACCGCCAGAAGGATTCTTACTCTCCAGGTGGTGAGATGGGACTCCGTCCGGATATGCCAACTGTTGTATACAGTAACCTGATCCGTCAGACTTATAAGTATACACCGATCATTCTGGGCGGCATCGAAGCAAGCCTCCGACGTCTGGCACACTATGATTACTGGGATAATCGCGTACGAAGAAGTGTCCTTATGGATTCCGGCGCAGATCTGATTTCCTATGGAATGGGAGAGCATTCGATCATTCA
>CAVBPN010000255.1:2462-7849 GCA_963597235.1 bacterium | reverse complement strand
CATTCAGATTGCCGAAGCACTTCAAAGCGGACTTCCGGTCGAAGAGATCACTTACATTCCGGGAACCGTTTATAAATGTAAAGATCTGTCCCGCGCTTACGAACCGATCATACTTCCTTCTTATGAAGAAGTTTCGGCTGATAAACGTACCTATGCTGACAGTTTTGCGATCCAGTACCGCAATACAGACCCTTTTACAGCCAAACCACTTGCTGAAAGCTATGGAAACAGAGGATATGTCATTCAAAATCCGCCTGCACAGCCTCTTTCGCAGCAGGAGATGGATGATGTCTATGATCTGCCATATACAGATGCCTGGCATCCGATGTATGATTCTAAGGGTGGCATCCCGGCACTCGAAGAGATTAAGTTCAGTCTTACCAGTAATCGCGGCTGCTTCGGTGGATGCAATTTCTGCGCCCTGACCTTTCATCAGGGAAGGATTCTTCAGACCCGAAGTCATGAATCGATTCTGAAAGAAGCTGTAAAAATGACAAAGGATCCCGGTTTTAAAGGATATATCCATGATGTCGGCGGCCCGACTGCTGACTTCCGCCAGCCATCCTGTCAGAAACAGCTGACAAAAGGTGTCTGCCAGAATCGTCAGTGTCTTTTCCCGAAGCCATGTGGAAATCTTCAGGTCGATCATAGCGACTATGTTTCCCTTCTTCGGAAACTTCGTAAAGTACCTGGTGTCAAAAAGGTCTTTATCCGATCCGGTGTCCGCTTTGATTATGTCGTTGCTGATAAGAGTCCGGTTTTTATGCAGGAACTTGTCAAATACCATATCAGTGGCCAGCTTCGTGTAGCACCGGAACATGTTTCCGACCAGGTGTTGCATTATATGGGAAAACCATCTCATCAGGTATATCAGACATTCCTTCAGGAATATGAAAAGGCCAACGAAGCCACCGGAAAGAAGCAGTACGCTGTTCCGTATTTTATGTCTTCCCATCCGGGATGCACGATTAAAGATGCAGTAAAACTTGCTGAATATGTCCGTGATCTTGGTTTTACACCGGAACAGGTTCAGGATTTCTATCCGACCCCTTCCACACTTTCTACCTGTATGTATTATACTGGTATTAATCCTCTGGATGGAAAGCCGGTCTATATTCCGAAAGATCCTCACGAAAAAGCAATCCAGCGTGCACTGATGCAGTACAAAAATCCGGCAAACCGAAAACTGGTCCTTGAAGGATTACAGAAAGCCGGACGTATGGATCTGGTAGGATTCGGTCCAAAATGTCTGATCCGCCCGGAACGAAAAGGAAGAAGTTCCTCCGAAAACAGAAATTCCGGACCTTCACGTAAACCGGCCCGCAGGACGACCATCCGAAACACACATAAGAAAAAAACTCGAAAATAATCAAAGGAGCGTTTCATGAGCAAAACAAAAAAGCGTAATTCCACCCGAAAGGGAGAGTATGGGTACCTTGCTTCTGAAAAGAAACGACGTATTCTTATCACCGCCATTTTATTTGCGGTACCTTTACTGATCTTTTTCTCAGCAATGATCTATTTTCATACAAGACTGACCGTCTGGACGGTAGTCACCGTTGTAGGCTGTCTTCCGGCCTGTAAATCTCTGGTCAGTCTCATCATGATCTTTCGGGCAAGACCAGTAGATGCATCCGTATATCGTAAAATTCATGAACATGCCGGAGAGCTCACGATGTCCTACGAAATGTACATGACTTTTTATGAAAAAAGTGCTGACATTGACGCATTTGCAATCTGCGGAAACACCGTTGTAGGATACAGCAGTGATCCGAAGATCGATGCCACTTTCATGGAACAGGAATGCCAGAAAATCCTCAGAGGAAACAGCTTCAAGGCAACCGTAAAGATCTTTACCAGACTCGATCCGTTCCTTGAACGTCTGGACTCCATGAATGCTCATAAAGAATCTCTGGAAGAAGGTATCAAATTCCGTCCGGACGAAAAATATCCGGAACTTTCCAGAAATGAACTGATCAAACACACCATTCTGGCAATCTGTCTGTAAAGGAGTTTTATGAGAGAATTCCAAATTACCGAAAACGAAGCCGGACAGCGCTTTGACAAATATCTTTCAAAGCTTCTCCGGAATGCACCGAAAAGCTTTTTTTACAAAATGCTTCGCAAGAAAAACATCACATTAAATGGCAAAAAAGCTACCGGAAATGAAAAACTCAGCACCGGGGATCAGATCAGGCTGTTTCTGAGTGATGAAACTTTTTCCAAATTCAGTCAGCAGGAGCGGACTGCAAGAGCAGTGACAGATCTTGATATCATATACGAAGACTCTGATATTCTTCTGATCAATAAACCTGTCGGTATGCTCTCACAGCCTGACGATACAAAAGAGCCATCCCTGGTAGAATACCTGATCGGATATCTTCTTCAGAATGGTTCCCTGACAGAAGAAGATCTTCGGACCTTTCATCCCTCCGTGTGCAACCGGCTGGATAAAAATACCAGCGGTATCATAGCAGCCGGTAAATCCCTTACCGGTCTGCAGGAGCTGTCAGCATTGTTTCATGACCGCACTGTTCATAAAGATTATCTTTGTATCGTAAAAGGAAAAATTACCAGACCACAACATATCCGTGGATATCTGCACAAAGATACATCTCTTAACAAAGTAACTGTTTTGCCTGCAAAAGAAAAAGATTCCCAGCCAATCGAAACGCAGTACACCCCGATCTGCCATAATGATAAGGCAACCCTTTTGAAAGTCCGTCTGATTACCGGACGTACCCATCAGATCCGTGCACATCTGGCAGCAGAAGGATATCCTCTGGCTGGCGATGCAAAATATGGTCATCAGGAATTTAACCGGTATTTCCGTGATCATTATGGACTGAAGCACCAGCTTCTCCACGCTTACCGGCTGACTTTTCCAACACTCGAAGGAAAACTGCATGCTCTGTCCGGGAAACATTTCGAGGCAGCTTTACCTGTGCAGTTTCAATATATATTAAAAGAAGAACATTTAGAGGAGAGTAGTTATGAAAATCTGGAATGAAATCTGGGATTATGTAAAAATGATCATCATCGTCGTTGTGGTAGTTCTTGTCGTAAATAATGTCGTTCTTATCAACGCAAAGATTCCATCTGAATCCATGGAAAACACGATTATGACCGGCGACCGTATTTTCGGCTTCCGTATGGCCTACGGTCTGAACTTCGATTTCTTCGGCAAACATATTTCCCACAAAACAAAAGATCCGGAACGTTTTGACATCATCATCTTCAAATTCCCGGACGATGAAAGCCAGCTGTTTATCAAACGACTGATCGGACTTCCTGGTGAGACAGTAGAGATCCGCGATGGTAAGGTATACATAAACGGATCTGATGAGCCACTGGATGACAGTTTTGTACCGGAAGTACCAACAGGGAATTATGGTCCGTATACGGTGCCGGAAAACAGCTACTTTATGCTCGGAGATAACCGTGAACATTCCAGAGATTCAAGATTCTGGAAAAACACTTTTGTTTCCTTTGATGAGATTGTAGGAAAAGCGATCGTACGCTATTACCCGTCCATCAAACTTCTGAACTGAGAGGATTTTTCCGTATGGCAACATGGAACAGCAGAGGTCTCCGGGGCTCCACCCTGGAGGATCTCGTAAACCGTACCAATGAACAATATGCAGAAAAAAAGCTCGCTCTGATTCAGAAAATTCCTACGCCGATCACACCGGTCCGTATGGACAAAGAAAATCGTCATATCACCCTTGCATACTTCGAGCAGCGCAGTACCGTTGACTATATCGGTGCTGTTCAGGGAATTCCGGTTTGCTTTGATGCCAAGGAATGCAGTGTCGATACTTTTCCATTAAGCAATATCCACCCACATCAGGTCGAATTCATGAAGGCATTTGAGCAGCAGGGGGGAGTTGCTTTTTTTCTTATCCTGTTCAGTCACGCAAATCTGTTTTATTACCTGCCACTCCGAAATCTGATGAAATTCTGGGAACGCATGCAGTCCGGCGGACGGAAAAGTTTTCGGCGTGACGAACTGGATCCTGTTTACTATCTGCAGAAAAAGGGAGGATTTCTTGTTCCCTATTTAGATGGAATCCAGACGGATCTGAAATTGCGGGATTGACAATTTCTGTTTTTTCTACTATAATTTTCTTTGTTTTTACATAGTAGCATGGTAGCACGTTAAAGTGCATATCGATAATTGAGGAGGAAACGATTATGCAGCGAATTTTTCATACACCTGAAGGTGTTCGCGATATTTATAATGGAGAGTGCAGTCAGAAGCATCATCTTCAGACAGAGATCCGCAAAGTATTTGATTCCTATGGATATGAAGAAATTGAAACTCCTTCCTTTGAATATTTTGAAGTATTCAGCAGAGAAGTAGGTACGATTCCTTCTAAAGATCTGTATAAATTTTTTGACCGTGAAGGCAATACTCTTGTATTACGTCCGGACTTCACTCCATCCGTATCAAGAGCCTGCGCTACCTACTTTAATCCTGAACAGGAAGTCGTAACTCTTTCCTATACCGGAAATACTTTTATCAATAACTCCAGCTATCAGGGACGCCTTAAAGAAACCACTCAGATGGGTGTAGAACGTATCGGAGACGATTCTGCTGAAGCAGATGCAGAACTTCTTGCCATGACTGTAGAATGTCTTCTGAAAGCCGGATTAAAAGAATTTCAGGTCAGTGTCGGACAGGTTGATTACTTCAAATCTCTCCTGCAGGATGCAGATCTTAATATGGAAGAAGAAGAGAATCTGCGTTCTCTGATCTCTCAGAAAAACTATTTTGGTGTAGAGGATCTCGTACACAGCCAGAATATTCCGGAGTCTCTGGAAAAGGCTTTTCTGGAACTTCCTCATCTGTTTGGTTCTGCGGAAGTCCTTCAGAAAGCGCGCAGTCTGACAGACAATGCCTGTGCAATCAAAGCCGTAGAGCGCCTGGAAGAAATTTACGAAATTCTTAAGATTTATGGATACGAAAAATACGTCAGCTTTGATTTCGGTATGCTCAGTAAATTCCAGTACTATACAGGAATCATTTTCCAGGCATACACTTATGGGACCGGTGAACCTGTTGTAAAAGGAGGACGTTACAACAATCTTCTGAAGCACTTTGGTAAACCGGCTGCCTCCATCGGATTCGGTATCACAGTCGATAATCTTCTCATGGCTTTATCCAGACAGAAGATCAGTATTCCGGAGAAAAAGGCTCCGGTCGTTCTTACCTATACAGAAGCAAAACGACGCGAAGCCATTCTGGAAGCGCAGAAACTGAGAAGCGAGGGAACTGCTGTAGCTCTTCGCTGTGAAAAGGAGGACTGCTGATATGAGATATCTTACTATTGCCCTTACAAAGGGAAGACTTGCGCAGAAAACGTTGGATATGTTTGAACAGATCG
>CAVBPN010000255.1:0-2452 GCA_963597235.1 bacterium | reverse complement strand
GATAAAGACACCCGTAAACTGATTTTTGTCAACGAAGACCTGAAACTTCGTTTTTTCCTTGCAAAAGGACCGGATGTACCGACTTATGTTGAATATGGTGCTGCCGATATCGGTGTCACCGGTAAGGATATTATTCTGGAAGAGGGACGTAAACTTTATGAAGTGATGGACCTCGGATTCGGGAAATGCCGTATGTGCGTCTGCGGACCGGAAAGTGCCCGCGAACTGCTTCAGAATAATCAGCTGATCCGTGTTGCAACGAAATATCCGAATATTGCCAAGGATTATTTCTATAATAAAAAGCATCAGACCGTAGAGATCATCAAACTGAACGGTTCTATCGAACTCGCACCGATCGTCGGACTCTCCGAAGTGATCGTAGATATCGTTGAAACCGGAAGTACTCTGCGTGAAAATGGTCTGAATGTCCTCGAAGAAGTCTGTCCGCTATCTGCCAGAATGGTCGTAAACCAGGTCAGCATGAAGATGGAAGATGAAAGAATCCAGAACCTGATTCGCGATCTCAGAAATGTAATCGATAAATAATAACCAACAGAAGGGATGAGCATAATGCGTACAGTAGCACTTACAAAAGAAAGTACAAAAGATATTCTGGAAAATCTCCTGAAACGAAGCCCAAATAACTATGGAAAATTTGAAGCTGCCGTTGATGAGATTCTGAACAAAGTAAAAACAGAAGGAGATTCCGCTCTTTTTGCCTACACAAAAGAATTCGATAAAACAGAGATTACTGCAGATACCATCAAGGTAACAGAAGAAGAAATCAAAGAAGCTTATGAGGCAGTTGATCCGGCTCTGATCGATGTTATCCGTAAAGCCCTGGTCAACATTCGAAGCTATCACGAAAAACAGCGTCAGAACAGTTGGTTCACCAGTGAAACCAACGGTACCATGCTTGGTCAGAAGGTAACTGCCCTGGAACGTGTCGGTGTTTATGTTCCGGGTGGAAAAGCTGTTTACCCTTCTTCTGTACTGATGAATATCGTTCCAGCAAAAGTCGCAGGTGTAGATCAGATCGTTATGACAACACCTCCTGGAAAAGATGGAAAAGTCAATCCATCCACTCTGGTCGCAGCCAAAGAGGCCGGTGCAGATGAAATCTACAAAGTCGGTGGTGCACAGGCAATCGGTGCTCTTGCTTACGGTACAGAAAGCATTCCGAAAGTCGACAAGATCGTCGGACCTGGAAATATCTTTGTTGCTCTTGCTAAAAAAGCAGTTTACGGCTATGTCAGCATTGACTCTATTGCAGGACCGAGTGAGATTCTTGTTCTTGCTGATGAGACTGCAAACCCAAGATATGTGGCAGCAGACCTTCTTTCTCAGGCAGAACATGACGAACTGGCTTCCGCTATCCTTATTACAACCAGCAGAGAATTCGCTGCCAAAGTCAGTGAAGAAGTGGATGGTTTCGTTAAGGTCCTTTCCCGTAAAGAGATCATTCAAAAATCTCTGGATAACTTCGGCTATATTCTGATTGCAGAAGATATGGATGAAGCGATTGAGGCAGCCAATGCCATTGCTTCTGAACACATGGAGATCGTAACCGCAAATCCATTTGAAGTCATGATGAAAGTCCGTAATGCAGGCGCCATCTTCATCGGTGAAAACAGCTCCGAACCACTTGGTGACTATTTCGCAGGACCAAACCACGTCCTTCCGACAAACGGAACTGCAAAATTCTTCTCCGCACTTTCTGTAGATGATTTTGTAAAGAAATCCAGCATCGTGTACTATTCAAGAGAAGCGCTGCGTAAGATTCATAAAGACATCGAACAGTTTGCAACTTCAGAACAGCTGACTGCACATGCCAATTCAATTGCTGTCCGTTTTGAAGACGAAGAACAGTAGGAGGAAACAGATATGGCAAGAGAAGCATCTGTAGAACGTAATACAAAAGAAACAGAGATCAAGCTGAAACTGACTCTGGATGGAAGCGGCTATTCCGATATTGAGACCGGTGTCGGTTTCTTTAATCATATGCTTGATGGTTTTACCAGACACGGACTTTTTGATCTCTGTGTACGCGTACATGGCGATCTGGATGTCGATGATCACCATACGATCGAAGATACAGGTATCGTCCTCGGAAACGCAATCAAAGAAGCAATCGGAGATAAAAAGGGAATCAGACGTTACGGAAGCTGCATCCTTCCAATGGATGAAGTCCTGGTTCTCTGTGCGATCGACCTTTCCGGTCGTCCGTATTTCTCCTGGGACGCTGAATTTACTTCTGAAAAGATCGGAGATATGTCCACAGAAATGGTAAAAGAATTTTTCTACGCCATTTCTTATTCCTGTGGCATGAACCTGCATATCAAAGTCCTCACAGGCGGCAACAGCCATCACGTTGCTGAGGCAATGTTCAAGAGCTTTGCAAAGGCTCTTGATCAGGCTGTTTCTTATGATCCGCGTATTACAGATGTACTTT
>CAVBPN010000254.1:392-8637 GCA_963597235.1 bacterium | reverse complement strand
GATCGATACTATGAAGGAACGTCCGGGTAAACGCCGTCTGGTAGATATTGAAGCAACGATCATCTGTGAGCGTGATTCCCATAAAGGCATCATTATCGGTAAGCAGGGTGCCATGCTGAAAAAGATCGGCAGCAATGCACGCTACGAACTGGAGCAGATGCTGGATGCAAAAGTCAATCTGAAACTCTGGGTCAAAGTAAAAAAGGACTGGCGTGACAGTGACTTTATGATCAAAAACTTCGGTTATGATAAAAAAGAAATCTGATATAATTGCAAAATCTGAAAAGGAACTGGATGAATGAGTGATCTGATTACGGTGCAGGGTGTTGTGATATCGGCAATGCCTGTTGGCGAATATGACAAACGAATTGTGCTTCTCACAAGAGAACGCGGCAAGATTTCTGCATTTGCAAAGGGGGCCCGTCGGTTGAACAGCCCGTTTATGGCAGCCGCAGATCCGTTTGTATTTGGAAATTTCACATTATATGAAGGCCGAACAAGCTACAATCTGAATCAGGTTTCCGTCACACATCATTTTGTTGAGCTTGCAACTATGCAGCCCGGAGTATATTACGGATATTATTTCCTGGAACTTGCAGATTATTTTGGAAGAGAAGGTACAGACGAGAAGGAAATGATGAATCTTCTTTATGTGACGGTAAAAGCACTTCTGAATTCTCAGATGGATAACCGCCTCATTCGTTGTATCTATGAACTCCGTACGATGACAGAACAGGGACTGTGTCCGCAGTTATTCCAGTGTGTCGGCTGTGACCGGGAGATTGCAGCAGAAGAGAGCTGCTTCTTTTCGCAGGAGTTACATGGGATTTTCTGCGACTCCTGTGCGATGGGAAAAAGAGATGCCAGAAGAATTTCCCCGTCTGCCCTGTATGCCATGCGGTACATAGCAACTGCCCCGATGGGAAAGCTTTATACCTTCCGTGTTGATCCGGATGTTCTTCTGGAACTGGAACAGGTCATCCACCTTTATACAGCAAGAAATACGGACAGAAAATTCAAAAGTCTCCAGATCCTGGAGGTCATGAAATAATTTATAATGTTATCAATTTACTTTATAAAAATAAAAAAGTTGAAATATCTCTGAAATGCGGTATAATGATGAGAAAACGCAACGATTAAGATGAAGAGGAGAATTATCATGGAAAAGACAATGGAAAAAATTGTTGCCCTGGCAAAAGCCAGAGGATTTGTTTACCCGGGCTCCGAGATTTACGGTGGTCTGGCAAACACATGGGATTATGGTAATCTCGGTGTTGAACTGAAAAATAACGTAAAACGTGCATGGTGGCAGAAATTCGTTCAGGAATCTCCGTACAACGTAGGTGTTGACTGTGCGATCCTGATGAACCCTCAGACATGGGTTGCTTCCGGTCATCTTGGCGGATTTTCCGATCCTCTGATGGACTGTAAAGAATGCCACGAACGTTTTCGTGCAGATAAGCTGATTGAAGATTTCTGCGGTGAACATGACATTGCAATCGAAGGAAGCGTAGATGCATGGTCCCAGGAACAGATGATGAACTTCATTAAAGAGCATGAGGTTCCGTGTCCGTCCTGCGGTAAACATAATTTCACAGACATCCGTCAGTTCAACCTGATGTTCAAGACATTTCAGGGTGTAACCGAGGATGCAAAGAACACCGTTTACTTAAGACCAGAAACAGCACAGGGTATCTTTGTAAACTTCAAGAATGTACAGAGAACCTCCCGTAAGAAGATCCCGTTTGGTATCGGACAGATCGGTAAATCTTTCCGTAATGAGATCACACCGGGTAACTTTACATTCCGTACCCGTGAGTTTGAGCAGATGGAACTTGAATTCTTCTGCGAGCCGGATACAGACCTTGAGTGGTTTGCATACTGGAAGAAATTCTGCCTTGACTGGCTGAGCTCTCTGGGACTGAAAGATGACGAAGTACGTTACCGTGACCATGATAAAGAAGAACTGAGTTTCTACAGCAAAGCTACCACAGACGTAGAGTTCCTGTTCCCATTTGGATGGGGCGAACTGTGGGGCATCGCTGACAGAACAGACTATGACCTGACACAGCATCAGAATGTATCCGGTCAGGATCTGACATACTTTGACGATGAGAAGAAACAGAAATACATTCCGTATGTAATCGAACCATCACTTGGTGCAGACCGTATGGTACTTGCATTCCTGTGCAGTGCATATGATGAAGAAGTTCTGGATGCAGAGAAGAACGACGTTCGTACAGTCCTTCATTTCCATCCGGTACTGGCTCCAGTTAAGATCGGTGTCCTTCCTCTTTCAAAGAAACTGAACGAAAACGCAGAGAAGATCTTCCATCAGCTGAGCAAGAAATACAACTGCGAATTTGATGACCGTGGAAATATCGGAAAACGTTACAGAAGACAGGATGAGATCGGTACACCGTTCTGCATCACTTACGACTTCGAGTCCGAAAACGATGGTGCTGTTACTGTCCGTGACCGTGACACCATGGAGCAGGTTCGTATCAAGATCGATGAGCTTGAAGCATACTTCGCTGATAAATTTACATTCTAAAATATAAAAGAATAATTTAATTTATATCAAGAAAACTATGTCAGGTTGGAAAGAATAAAACAGGAGATATATGTGTTGATGATTCTGCGAGCCTGAGATACTTCGTGAATATACTTAACAGGTAGAAATATATGTTGCCATGAGAAATGACATTGTCTGAGCGAAAGCGAGTTATGTCATTTCTCATGGCGTTTTTAGTATATTTATAACTGTTTTAGTATATTAGAAGTCTCTCGCACGAGCAGAATCACAATACATATAGCGAACTGTTTTAAATGGCATGAGCAGAATTACAATATATCTAATTGCTTCCGTTAAATATGTAATACAAACTGCACAAAAAAACTTGACTGTTCGAATACCTCTTGGTAATATTATACATTATGTACGACGTAAAATATACCAAAGGAGATGACAGCATGGCAAAAAAACGCAATATCATCGTAGGACAGTCCGGAGGCCCTACATCCGTAATCAATTCCAGTCTGGCAGGAGTGTATAAAAATGCCATTGAACGTGGATTTGATAAAGTATACGGTATGCTCCACGGAATCCAGGGACTTTTGGATGAACAATACATTGATCTTTCCACACAGATTCATTCCGAGCTTGATATCGAACTTCTGAAACGTACCCCGTCTGCATTCCTCGGATCCTGCCGTTTTAAACTGCCGGAGATCCATGAGGACAAAGCAATCTATGAGAAAATCTTCGAGATCCTGAACCGCCTGGATATCGATGCTTTTATCTACATCGGCGGAAATGACTCCATGGATACCATCAAGAAACTTTCTGATTATGCGATCCTTACAGGACAGAAACAGAAATTCCTCGGTGTTCCGAAGACCATTGATAATGATCTTGCGCTGACCGACCATACACCTGGATTCGGAAGTGCAGCAAAATACATTGGTGCTTCCACAAAAGAGGTCATCCGTGACGCACAGGGGCTTACCTATAAAAAGAGCATGATTACGATCATGGAGATCATGGGACGTAACGCAGGCTGGCTGACCGGTGCAACGGCACTTGCCAGAACTGAAGACTGTGATGGCCCGGATCTGATCTATCTGCCGGAAGTTCCGTTTGACATTGATAAATTCCTTGTTAAAGTAAAAGATCTCCTGAAGAAAAAATCTTCCGTTGTGATTGCAGTATCCGAAGGTATCCGCCTTGCAGACGGCCGTTACGTATGTGAACTCGGAAGCTCCGGTGATTATGTAGACGCATTCGGACATAAACAACTTGCAGGAACAGCTACCTATCTGGCTAATTTCCTTTCCGCAGAATGCGGTTGTAAAACAAGAGCAGTAGAACTTTCTACTTTACAGAGAAGTGCTTCTCATATGGCTTCCCGTGTCGATATCGACGAGGCATTCATGGTAGGCGGTGCAGCGGTAAAGGCAGCCGACGAAGGAGATACCGGTAAGATGATCGTTATCGACCGTGTTTCCGATGATCCATATATGGCAAAGACCGGTATTTATGATGTACACCGCATCGCAAACGAAGAAAAAGTCGTTCCGCGTAACTGGATGAACAAAGATGCTACCTATGTAACAAAAGATTTTGTGGATTACATCAGTCCGCTGATCCAGGGTGACTATCAGCCGATCATGGTAAATGGTCTGCCGAGACATCTTGTACTCAATTTAAAAAAGAAACGCTGATGTAAATCAGCACGTGGGGAAAGTTTACGTAATATGACAAAAACTTTCCCCATTTTTTGACAGTTTGACCTTGACTATTTGTACTAAATTCTATACAATAATTATGTGCGTATAAAACATAGTTTTTTATGTGAAAGAACAAAATTTAGGAGGAAAATGTAAAATGGCAAAATGGGTTTACATGTTTACAGAAGGTAACGCTAATATGAGAAACCTTCTGGGTGGTAAAGGTGCCAACCTTGCTGAAATGACAAACCTTGGTCTTCCTGTACCGCAGGGCTTCACAATCACAACAGAAGCTTGTACTCAGTACTATGAAGACGGAAGACAGATCAACGATGAGATCATGGCGCAGATCATGGAAGCAATCACAAAAATGGAAGGAGTTACCGGTAAGAAATTCGGTGACAAAGAAAATCCTCTGCTTGTTTCCGTTCGTTCTGGTGCCAGAGCTTCCATGCCTGGTATGATGGATACTATCCTGAACCTCGGTTTAAATGAAGAAGTAGTTAACACTCTTGCAGAAAAATCCAACAACCCACGTTGGGCTTGGGACTGCTACAGAAGATTCATTCAGATGTATTCTGACGTAGTTATGGAAGTTGGTAAAAAATATTTCGAAGAACTGATCGACGAAATGAAAGCTAAGAGAGGCGTTAAACAGGACGTTGAACTTACAGCTGAAGACCTTAAAGAACTTGCTGAACAGTTCAAGGCTGAATATAAAGAAAAAATCGGTGCTGAATTCCCAACTGATCCAAAGGAACAGTTAATGGGTGCTATCAAAGCCGTATTCCGTTCCTGGGACAACCCGCGTGCAAACGTATATCGTCGTGACAACGATATCCCGTATTCCTGGGGTACTGCTGTAAACGTACAGATGATGGCATTTGGTAACATGGGTGATGACTGTGGTACAGGTGTTGCCTTTACACGTGACCCTGCTACAGGAGCTAACGGTCTGTTCGGTGAATTCCTGACAAACGCTCAGGGTGAAGACGTTGTTGCCGGTGTTCGTACACCTATGCACATCACCGAAATGGAACAGAAATTCCCGGAAGCATTCGTACAGTTCAAACAGGTTTGCAAAACTCTGGAAGATCACTACAGAGATATGCAGGATATGGAGTTCACTGTAGAACATGGTAAACTTTACATGCTGCAGACACGTAATGGTAAGAGAACTGCTCAGGCTGCTCTGAAGATCGCCTGTGACCTTGTTGATGAGGGAATGAGAACAGAAGAAGAAGCTGTAGCAATGATCGACCCACGTAACCTTGATACTCTGCTTCATCCGCAGTTCGATGCAGCTGCTCTGAAAGCTGCTACACCAATGGGCAAAGGTCTTGGAGCTTCTCCAGGAGCTGCTTGCGGTAAGATTGTATTCACAGCTGATGATGCTGTTGAATGGGCAGAAAGAGGAGAAAAAGTCGTTCTGGTTCGTCTTGAGACATCTCCGGAAGATATCACAGGTATGAAATCTGCTCAGGGTATCCTGACAGTTCGTGGTGGTATGACTTCTCACGCTGCAGTAGTTGCCCGTGGTATGGGTGAGTGCTGTGTATCCGGATGCGGTGATATCGCTATGGATGAAGAAAATAAAAAATTCACACTGGCTGGTAAAGAGTTCCACGAAGGTGACTTCATCTCCATCGATGGTACAACAGGTAACATCTACGACGGAATCATCCCGACTGTAGACGCTACAATCGCTGGTGAGTTCGGCCGTATCATGGCTTGGGCTGACAAATACAGAACTATGAAAGTTCGTACAAACGCAGATACACCGGCTGACGCTAAGAAAGCAGTTGAGCTTGGTGCAGAAGGTATCGGTCTTTGCCGTACAGAGCATATGTTCTTCGGTGAGGGACGTATCGATGCATTCCGTGAAATGATCTGCTCCACAACAGTAGAAGAAAGAGAAAAAGCTCTTGCAAAAGTTCTTCCATATCAGCAGGAAGACTTCGAAGGACTGTTCGAAGCACTGGAAGGCAACCCGGTTACTATCCGTTTCCTGGATCCGCCGCTTCATGAATTCGTTCCTACAGAAGAAGCTGACATCAAGAAACTTGCAGATGCTCAGGGCAAAACTGTTGAAGAGATCAAGACAATCATTGATTCTCTCCATGAATTCAACCCGATGATGGGTCATCGTGGATGCCGTCTTGCAGTTACTTATCCAGAAATTGCCAAGATGCAGACAACAGCTGTTATCCGTGCAGCAATCAAAGTTAAAAACGCTCATCCGGATTGGGCAATCAAACCGGAAATCATGATCCCGCTTGTTGGAGATATCAAAGAGCTTAAATATGTTAAGAAATTCGTAGTAGAAACTGCAGACGCTGAGATCAAAGCAGCTGGTTCCGACCTTCAGTATGAAGTTGGTACTATGATCGAGATCCCGAGAGCAGCTCTTACTGCTGATGAAATCGCTAAAGAAGCTGACTTCTTCTGCTTCGGTACAAACGACCTTACACAGATGACATACGGCTTCTCCCGTGATGATGCAGGTAAATTCCTGAACGCTTACTACGATGCTAAGATCTTCGAAAATGATCCATTCGCTAAACTTGACCAGGTTGGCGTTGGTAAACTGATGAAGATGGCTATCGAGCTTGGAAGACCGGTTAACCCGAACCTTCATGTAGGTATCTGTGGAGAGCACGGTGGAGATCCGTCTTCCGTAGAGTTCTGCAACGAGATCGGACTTGACTATGTATCCTGCTCACCGTTCCGTGTACCGATCGCTCGTCTTGCAGCAGCACAGGCAGCAATCGCTAAAAAGAACGCCTAAGCTAAATAAAATTGTTCTGATGTAAATCAGAATAGGAGAGGCCCTGACGGTCTGGAGTTTTCCGGACTGCCGGGGCTTTTTTGCACATATTCGATATGATGCGGCTTCTCTTTTGTTCTTGTTAATGATATGATGATAATAACAGTAACAGGATCGTTAATGAGAAAGAAAAAGGAAGGAGGAACTAAGATAGTGGGACAACCATAACAGCAGGACAGGAGACGGTTGTTTATGGAGCTGCGTCAACACCGGTATCCAAACATGGAAGGCTGTCTGTGAAGGGGGCAGTACATCGGATCTTCGAAACAGGATCTACAAAGGGGTAAAATATGCCACAGAACTGGGAATGTACGTGATCATTGACTGGCATATCTTGAATGATGGAAATCCTAAAAGTCATTTAAGCCAGGCGAAATCCTTTTTTGCCACAATGTCAAAGAAATACAGCAAGCAGAAAAATGTTATCTACGAGATCTGCAATGAACCAAACGGATGCAGCTGGAGTACCATCCGTTCTTATGCAGCACAGGTAATTAAGATCATCCGCAATAAGTATCTGCCGGACAAGCTTGTTTATGCCAGAAAGAAGAATCTTCCGGTGATGGTTACAGAGTTTGGTATGTCTGCAGTCAGCGGTGGAGGAGGGATCAGTACTTCATCCACAGGAAAATGGCTGGACAGTATATCCGCTCTAAATACAGGGCAAGAAAGAAAGCCCTTGGAAGCAAGGCATGAACTTTTAACTGAATCAAGGAAGTGACATGATTCAATTGCGAATATTCGCATAACTATATAAGCCCTCCTATGCAGATTCTGTTTTATGGTATGAACAGAATAAACAGCAAGTGAGGGCTTATTATAGAATTGAGATCCGGTTAAAATAATTTCCTAGCTGCAGATTCCTTATTTACAAACGGCCCTGCGCAGGTGAGGACATTCCTGTGCTCACCTGAGAAATCCTGATTAAAAATAATCGGAGAGCCATCTGGATTCTCATATTTCTGTTCCGGTTCAAAAGCTATTCCAAGAGTTTCGGTAGAGATAATGCCGTCCGCATTTTCCGGGAGAAAATCATAGAGGTTGGTATGAAGATACCAGCTTCCGTCTTTTTCTTCCAGGGAGATGCTGACGGTATTTTTTGTATCTGAAAAAGCATTGGCTTCTTTTTTCCAGGGGCGGGCACCGTTGAAATAGCAATTGCCGGATGCCCACACAGGAAGATGCTCA
>CAVBPN010000254.1:0-382 GCA_963597235.1 bacterium | reverse complement strand
TTCTTTTTCCATTGTTCAAAAGTCGGATATTCATCATATGGAGAAGTGCCGGTGATCATATTGCAGTCATCCCACATGTTGCCGTCGCTTCCCATGAGATCAGAAAGTTCCTGCATACAAGGGCGGATCTTTTTCTGGATGAAAATATTATTATAAAATTTCATATCTCCGTGGAGGATCGTCATAAATCCTGCAATCTGAGTACCATGGTGTACATGGTATGGCGTATACCGCGGAGATGGAATGATCGGAGCACCATTATCCGTTCCGATTCCAACGGAAACAAGAGAACCGCAGATCAGGTTATGGACAAGTGCAACGCCTTGGGTGGCAAGTTTCAGGGAACGGTCGGAAAGCATCAGATTATGATCCACCAGGGTAG
>CAVBPN010000253.1:971-8574 GCA_963597235.1 bacterium | reverse complement strand
GACGGATGTGGTGATTACCTACGATTTCAGTGATCGTAAGGAAACGGTAGACCGTTCAGTCATCAAAAACTGGCTGACAAAAGATGAGAATGATGATCTGGTATTGGATAAAGCCGTAATTGCGGATTACGTTTCAGGGCTTGCCGAGAAGTATGATACTGTCGGTACAGAACGGACATTTTCTACGTATGATAATCAGGAGATTACAGTATCCGGTGGAAATTATGGCTGGGTGATCGATCAGGAAAAAGAAACAGACGCATTATATCAGGATATCATGGACAAAAAGACCGAAGTACGTGAACCTGTTTACAAACAGGAAGCACAGAGTCGAAATACAAATGATATCGGATATTCTTATATAGAAATTGACCTGACCCATCAAAGAATGGTATTATATCAGAATGGGTCCCCGATTGTGGATACTGGTTTTGCTGCAAGCAGCAGTACTCCTACAGGAGTTTACAGACTGGGCGATAAACAGGAGTCTTCTTCACTGGATTTCTGGATGCCGTTTACGGATAAACTTGGTATTTATGGAGATCCGGGACTGGTCATTACCGGTGCAGATGTAGGAGACGAATCGGAAGATTCGGCTGATTTCGGAAGCTCAGACGAAGGAGCAGATTTCAGTTCTTCAGACAACTGGGAAAGTACGGAAGGCAGTGTAGTCGTACCGGAAGATCAGGCACAGACAATATATCAGAATGTAGATTCTGGATTGCCAGTAGTTATATATTGATATGCGAACAGAGGGCAGAATTGTGAGAGTGCGTAGCACGGAACAATTCACAGGTATCAATATTTAGAAATAGTATGTGAGGATGATGAGAAAATGAAAATTGTTGTATTAGCAGGTGGAACCAGTACAGAAAGAGATGTTTCTATTGTATCAGGAACAGGAATCTGCGGAGCTCTGAGACAGAAGGATCATCAGGCAATCCTGGTGGATGTTTTCTGTGGACAGGAAGAAGTAAACTGGGAAGATCCGTTCCCGGCAGAATATGATGTAGAAAAAGCAGCAGCCTATATCAAGAGTTTTAATCCGGATATGGATGAATTGAAAAAAACAAGAAAAGATTTCTTTGGACCAAATGTCATTGAACTTTGTAAAAAAGCTGATTTTGTTTTCCTTGGACTTCACGGAGCCAATGGAGAAGACGGTAAACTTCAGGCAACGTTTGATCTGATGGGAATTCCGTATACAGGAACCGGATATCTTAGCAGTGCTATGGCTATGGATAAGGGTGTAACCAAGGCAATGTTCCAGATGAGAGGTGTTCCGACACCTGCCGGTAAAGCAATGAAGAAAAAAGACCGTCTGGAAACTCCACAGGAACTGGGAATGGAGTTCCCTGTTGTTGTTAAAACATGCTGCGGTGGATCCAGCATAGGTGTTTATATCGTAGATAATCAGGAAGATTATACAAAGGCACTGGACGGCGCATTTACTTATGAAAATGAAGTAGTTGTAGAAGAATTTGTAGAAGGTGTCGAGTACACAGTCGCTGTTGTAGACGGAACCGCTTATCCGGTTGTGCAGATCGTTCCGAAAGAAGGATTCTATGACTATGAGAATAAATATAAACCGGGTGCAGTACAGGAAACCTGTCCGGCTCCAGTCTCTGAAGAACTGACGAAACGTCTTCAGGAAGCAGCAGTGGATGGCTATCATGCACTTGAGATGGAGAGCTATGCCCGTCTTGACTTTATCGTGACAAAAGATGAAAGAATTTACTGTCTGGAAGCTAATACACTTCCGGGAATGACACCGACCAGTCTGATCCCGCAGGAAGCAGCTGTTCTGGGAATGGATTATCCGACACTGTGTGAAGAACTGATCAAAGTGTCACAGAAAAAGTACGAATAAGTTTTAAGAGGAAATCAAAATGAAAAATCTTACTTTGAGAAATCTCACAAAAGTATGTAATGGAATCTGGCATGGGGATGATGCTCTGTTGGATCAGGAGATTTCTGCAATTACCACAGACAGCCGCAAGATTGAAAAAGACTGCCTATTTGTACCGATCGTAGGAGAAAGAGTCGATGCACATCGTTTTATTCCGGATGTAATGAGTAAAGGTGCTCTTGCAACACTTTCGGAGAGAGAACTTCCGGATGCAGATTATGCATATATTCAGATAGAATCTTCTCTGCAGGCAGTAAAAGATATCGCAGAATTTTATCTGGAACAGCTTCAGATTCCGGTTGTCGGAATTACCGGAAGCGTTGGAAAGACCAGTACAAAAGAAGTTATTGCATCTGTTCTGAAGGAGAAATACCGTACCCTGAAAACACAGGGGAATTTTAATAACGAGCTTGGACTTCCGCTTACTGTATTCAGACTGAGAGATGAAGATCAGATTGCAGTTCTGGAAATGGGAATCAGCGATTTTGGAGAGATGACCCGTCTGACAAAGATTGCGAAACCGGATACATGCGTAATCACAAATATCGGCACCTGTCATCTGGAGAATCTGGGAGACAGAGACGGCGTCCTGAAAGCAAAGACAGAGATTTTTCAGTCTATGAAGCCGAATGGACATATTGTTCTGAACGGTGATGATGATAAACTTATCACAGTCAGCGAATACAATGGCGTGAAACCGGTATTTTTCGGATTGAATGATAACCGTGATGTATATGCGGATCAGATTGAGAGCAAAGGTCTGAAAGGCGTTGTCTGCCGTATTCATCTTGGAGAGGAAGCATTCGATGTACTTGTTCCGACTCCGGGAATACATATGGTCTATAATGCACTGGCAGCAGCTGCTGTAGGTCGTATTTACGGACTGACAGTTGAAGAAATTAAACGTGGTATCGAAAGTCTTGAGACAATCCGTGGACGTTTCAAAATGATCGAGACAGATAAATTCCTGGTCGTAGATGACTGTTATAATGCGAATCCAATGTCCATGAAAGCCTCTCTGGATGTTCTTCATGATGGCGAAGGCCGCAGAGTAGCGATTCTTGGTGATATGGGTGAACTTGGCGAAGATGAGGTTGCACTTCATGAAGGTGTCGGAACACATGCAGCGACATGTGGTATTGATGCCTGTGTATGTGTTGGTGAGCTTGCTCTTCATATAGCAGAAGCTGCAAAAAAGGAAAACCCGGATTTCACGGTATATTATGAAAAGACAAGAGACTCTCTTCTGGAACATCTGAATGATTATGTACAGAAGGGGGATACGATTCTTGTAAAGGCTTCTCATTTTATGAAATTTGAAGAAGTTGTAAAAGCACTGGAAGAAATGTAAGAGTTTAAATTGATAGAGAAAATTTTTTGCGCAGACAGTCGGAAACGGTTTGTCTGCGTAAATTTTTGCGAGAATTTGACGAACGATTTTTGTTTCATATGGGGTGGGACAGGTGTAGAATAGGCTTAACAGTAAATATTGTATTCAAGGAGGGGCTTATGCTGGAACGAATCATGGACCTGCAGATCCTGCTCTACCTGATGACTGTTCTTGGAACAGCGGGAGCGATAGGGATGCTGGCGGTACACCTTACTTACAGAAGAACCCTGCGAAAGACAAAAGCGACAACAAACCTGAGAGAAAAATGGCTGAATCTGTGGAAAACGCGAGATAAACTTTTGAACCGGATGAATTTTCTGGTATGGATTCCATCGTTACTATCTACAATTTGCCTTGGGATGTCGCTTTTTTTTGTATCCAGAATCCGGGACAGCAGAGGGCTGCCGATGAGTTATCTGTATATCGGAGCAGCTGTGCCTGTTGTCCTTCTGGTCCTCAGGCAGGCACTGGATTTCAGCTTTAAGGAAGAACTGGTCATGAATTCGCTGGCAGATTATATCCTGCATGCACGTTCGCGTAAAGAAAATCCACCTGCCGCCCGAAAGTATGAACCGACTCCGGTACCTCAGAAGGCAGATCCGGTACTCAAAGAGGAGATGGTGGAGCGGATTGCGGCAAGCATTCGCCAGACTGCCGCAACAGGAAGTCATTTCAGTAAAATGCTGAGTCCGGAGGAGGAAGAAATCATGAGGGAGATCATCCGGGAGTTTATGGAGTAGATATGTGGTGAACAGAATGAACAGTAATAACGATAGGTTGCTCTTCTAACGATAGTTCTTGTAGGGATGAGAAGGATTTGTTATACTTTTGTTGCAGTATTTTGCTGTAACAATCAATATACAAAGGAGAGTAAAAGTCAGGATGTTCTTCAATAGCATATCAGGACTTTTATAAGAATATAATGAATAAAAAAAGAGTCATATGGATTGAACTTCTCCGAATCATGGCGTGCATTGGTGTGATCGGTATTCATGCAGGATCACAGCATTTTCGTGATATGCCACTGGATTCCTCTGTGTGGGCAGTTTCAAACTTTTATCATGGAATCAACCGTTTTGCAGTTGCATCGTTTATCATGATCAGCGGTTGTCTGTATCTGGATCAGAAACGGACATGGGATCTGAAACGACTGTGGAAACGAAATATTCTTCCGGTAGCTGTGGCATATATTTTCTGGCAGATATTTTATGCAGTATACAGGATCATTACAAATGGAACACTGGCAAAGGGAAGTAAGGTAGCGCTGGTCAAATTTATGGTATATATCAGTAAATCGTATTTTCATCTCTGGTATCTGCCGATGCTGATCGGGCTTCTGATCATCACACCGATGCTCTGGGAAATCGTAAACAGTGCCAGGGGAAAACAGTGGGAAGAGTATATGATCATACTTTTTCTGGTGTTTCAGATTCTGCCGTATACGGTAAATTATTTTCCACTTCCATGGAAAGAACATGTTATGGACATTCTGCAGACAGTACAGCCGGAAATGGTTACCGGTTACATAGGATATTTTATACTGGGACATTATCTGTCTCATTATGAAATCTCGAAGAAACTGGAATATCTGGTTTATGTACTGGGCGTGATAACGATTCTGGCGGCTATCGGTCTTTGTTATACCAGTTCACAGAAAGCAGGAAAACCGATACAGTCATTTTATGAGAATTATACATTCGCGGGATTTCTGTGGGGAAGTTCGTTCTTCCTGTTTTTCAAAAATTATCTGTCAAAGATTAAATGGAGTGAGCGACAGGAAAAGATTATTTGTTATCTGGGAAGTTGCACCTTTGGAATTTATCTGATTCATGCACTGATCAGAAATATCTTGCATAAGGTCGGAATCGACAGTATGATGATCGGGAATACAGTGATTGCGATTCCGATCGTGATCGCACTGATCTTTATGATCAGCCTGATAGCAGTTATGATCATTAAGAAGATTCCGGTGGTTGGTAAGTGGATTGTATAAACAGTGGCTATGCCTGAGGCGAAAAGAATGCTTTAAACGAAAAATATTACAAACAAAAATCTGCCGGAGACAGGAGAACCCTGAACTTTGGCAGATTTTTTGTTAGCCCGACTATTGAAATTTCTGTTTTAGAAGATTGCAGACCTCTTACGGCAAATGAGATAGACAGCGATTTCAATCTTCTTCAATTACCTGTATTTCAAGATAATCAAATTCAATATGCTCGATGAAGCTGTCCTGCCGGAATCTTGTCTTTGAATGGCGTTTGAAATCAGTAATATTACTTTCCAGCCAGATTGGATTCTCCAGGTCAAAATCATAGCAGATCTCCTGCAAAGCGTGAAAAATCTTATGTGTTCTTGTATCTTCCGAGTCATCATCAATGACCAGATCTTTTAACATGTGGTTGTCCTTCCACATTTTTCCCCATAAACGAAACATAATATTGTTACCTCCCTATCGAAACTGCCACAAATGACAGTAATGCTTAATTTCTAAGTGCTTCCAAGTATAGCGGATTTTGAATTGAAAGTAAAGGAGTGACTTCGTGAGATTAGAATAAGGTCATTGGGGTCAGAATAAGGTCAATTGATCCTAATAATGACCTCAATGACCTAAAAAAGTTTGGGACGTCTATGAAATATGCGGAGAAAATTGATTGCAGATTTTAGCGAGATAAAGTATAATAGTAGTACATTTGGCATAAATCGCAGAGCGGTGAATGCGTAATCTTTATGAATGGAGGAGTTACAATGAAGCTTTACGACAGTGGTATTTATCTGGTAAATGGCCGTGATATCGTAGAAGAAGCGAATATGACACAGCCGGTTTCCAGAGAAGAAGCAGCCAGAAATACAATGGCTTATGGAATCCTGGAAGCACATAATACTTCCGGAAATATGCAGAAACTGCAGATCAAATTTGACAAGCTGACATCTCATGATATTACATTTGTAGGTATCATTCAGACAGCACGTGCTTCAGGACTTGAGAAATTCCCGGTTCCGTATGTACTGACCAACTGCCACAACTCTCTTTGTGCAGTAGGTGGAACGATCAACGAAGATGACCATATGTTTGGTCTTACCTGTGCAAAAAAATATGGTGGAGTTTATGTACCTCCTCATCAGGCAGTTATCCATCAGTTTGCACGTGAAATGCTTGCCGGTGGCGGTAAGATGATCCTCGGTTCAGACAGCCATACCCGTTATGGTGCACTTGGTACTATGGCGATGGGCGAAGGTGGTGGAGAACTGGTTAAACAGCTTCTTTCCCAGACTTATGATATCAATATGCCGGGTGTTGTTGCAATCTATCTGAAAGGCGAACCGCGTCCGGGTGTAGGACCGCAGGATGTTGCCCTTGCGATCATCGGTAAAGTATTTGCAAACGGTTATGTGAAGAATAAAGTTATGGAGTTTGTAGGACCTGGTGTTGCAGGATTAAGCGCAGACTTCCGTATCGGCATTGATGTCATGACAACAGAGACTACCTGTCTTTCTTCTATCTGGCAGACAGATGAGACGATTGAAGAATTCTATGAGATCCATGGCAGAAAAGAAGATTATAAAGAACTGAAACCAGGAAATGTAGCTTATTATGATGGATGCGTGGAAGTAGATTTAAGCGAGATCAAACCTATGATCGCTATGCCATTCCATCCGAGCAATACTTATGCCATTGATGAACTGAAAGCAAATCTTTATGACATTCTGGATGATGTTGAGAAAAAAGCTCAGGTCAGTCTGGATGGTAAAGTACCTTATACACTGAAAGATAAAGTCATCGACGGACAGCTTTATGTAGATCAGGGAATCATCGCAGGATGTGCCGGTGGCGGATTTGAGAATATCTGTGCAGCAGCTGATATCCTTCGTGGTGCAAGCATCGGCTCTGACGCATTTACACTCAGTGTTTACCCGGCAAGTACTCCAATCTACATGGAACTTGCGAGAAATGGTGTCCTGGCTGATCTTCTTGCTACAGGAGCTGTTGTTAAGACTGCATTCTGCGGACCATGTTTCGGTGCCGGAGATACCCCTGCCAATAATGCATTCAGTATCCGTCATACAACAAGAAACTTCCCGAACCGTGAAGGTTCTAAAGTTCAGAATGGACAGATTTCTTCTGTTGCTCTTATGGATGCAAGATCTATCGCAGCTACAGCAGCAAATAAAGGCTTCCTGACTTCTGCAGAAGAATTTACCGGAAGCTACAGACATCAGAAATATTTCTTCGATAAGACAATCTACGAGAACCGTATTTTTGACAGTAAAGGTGTTGCAGATCCGAGTGTAGAGATCCAGTTTGG
>CAVBPN010000253.1:0-961 GCA_963597235.1 bacterium | reverse complement strand
CATCAAAGACTGGCCGGAAATGCCTGCACTGGCAGATAATCTGGTACTTAAAGTTGTTTCTGAGATCCATGATCCGGTTACCACTACAGATGAGCTGATCCCGTCTGGCGAGACTTCATCTTTCCGTTCCAATCCGCTCGGACTGGCTGAGTTTACTCTTTCACGTAAAGATCCGGCTTATGTTGGACGTGCAAAAGAGATTCAGAAGGCTGAGAAAGCTCTTGAAGCAGGAGAGTGTCCGGCAGAAGCAGTTCCGGAACTGAAACCGGTTATGGAGGCTATTAAGGCACAGTTTACGGATGTGAATAAAGAAAACATCGGCATCGGAAGTACGATCTTTGCAGTAAAACCGGGGGATGGTTCCGCACGTGAGCAGGCTGCATCATGTCAGAAGGTTCTTGGCGGATGGGCAAATATTGCCAATGAATATGCAACGAAACGTTATCGTTCAAACCTGATCAACTGGGGTATGCTTCCGTTCCTGATCAAGGAAGGCGACCTTCCGTTTACAAACGGTGATTATCTCTTCTTCCCGCAGGTTCGTAAGGCTGTAGCAGAGAAAGCTGACGTCATCACAGGTTATGTGGTAAAAGAAGACGGCCTGAAAGAATTCCAGGTAACACTTGGAGAATTGACTGATGATGAACGTGAGATCATCTTAAAGGGCTGCCTGATTAACTACAACAGAAACTAAAATGTTGAACAGGAACATTTAAAACTAAAACATAGAACCATAGAGATTCCCGGTAACAAACTGGATGAACCAGCGAGTTACCGGGATTTTTATGTAATTTACAGTATTTTTGATTCCTGAAACAATCCCGTAGAATTTTTCTATTTTGATAAATTATCAGAAATTAATATAAAATATATAAAAATAATAGAATCGAAACAGATATAAATTACAATAATAAATTTATTTTAAAAATAATACAAAAGTGTATTGACAAATGATATAGGC
>CAVBPN010000252.1:2479-21040 GCA_963597235.1 bacterium | reverse complement strand
GCGGTGAAGCCGCTGAGAATCTGCGGTAACCTCCGGTACGGCACAATCGGGTAGGCATATTTACCGAAAATAAAATGCGGTTGGCGCCTACCAGAATATGCCGTCTGACATTCACATCTTCAGTTCTGCCAGCAAATGCAACCACCAAAACACTGAAATGGACAAGTTCCAATACAAAGGTTGCAACCATTGACCAGAACGGTAAAGTTACAGCTGTCGCAGAAGGTGAAACAACAATCACTGCTACTGCTACAGATGGTTCTGGAAAGAAAGATACTGCATCAATCAGAGTGAACTTCAATGTTCCAAAGAATGTCAGTGCAACAGGTATCAAGCTTAATAAAACCAGCATTGAGTTGGATGGCTCATCCAGCACCCAGCTTACAGCAATATTGACACCTTCCAATACGACAGACAATGTCGCTTGGCGTACTTCTAATTCAGAAATCGCACAGGTGATTGATGGTGAAGTGTATGCTTGCAATCCTGGAACAGCTACTATCACAGCATATGTAGTTCAGAATCCAAACCTCAAAGCTACTTGTACCGTAACTGTTGACTATATCACATCTGTTGAAATTAATGACAGCTCTGTTCAGTTGACAGCAAAAGGAGCTACTTATCAGCTTTCTGCAAAAATCACACCTGCTAACACCAAGCATAATGCACTGTCTTGGAGCAGTAGTGATACCAGTGTTGCAACAGTAGACCAGAACGGTAAAGTTACCGCTGTTGGAAACGGATATGCAACCATCACTTGCAAAGCAGCTGATACTAAGCAGCCATACAATCCGGATTTGACTTCTACCTGCAGTGTAACTGTAAAGATTCCAGAAGCTACTCCGACACCTACTCCAAGTCAGCCAAGCAACATTGTTGAAACAGTAAATCTGGCTGGTGGAGAAACTTACAGTAGCTATCTTGCAATGGAAGATGTAAATGCTTCTGTAAATCTTCAAAATGTAGAAATGGTCCTTCAGGGAAATACTGACGTCATCAGTATTTCTGGAAAGGGATATGATTCTCGTACTGGTTGTGCATACACTGATTTCCGTGCACTCAAAACCGGTCAGGTCATCATCATTGCTAAATATAATGGTCAGACTCTGAAACGCTGGAATGTAAATGTTACTTCCAACTGGTCCGAATACATGAGCTATGTCGCTTGGCGCAAAGATGTTGAAAGCCAGATTTGGAACAGCAATATGAGTGTTGTTCAGAAACTGGACGCTGCCAAAGATTACATTAAATCAGAATTTACTTACGACAACTCAAATGCTTCAGCTGCAGTCTATGCATATAAAACCAAGAGAATTGAATGTACTACAGCATCCGAACTTTTTGGTGATTTTGCAAAAGACTTAAATGTACGTGTTGGATACGTAAATTCAAATACAGGTAAAATTTATGATTATCTAGTAGAAGCAATTGGCGGACATGTTTTCAACGCTGTTTTACTGAACGATAATTGGGTATACTACGACGCTCAGCCGTAAATTCACCATCTTAAATAATCCCCTCTCATTTACGAGAGGGGATTATTTTATAAGAGCCTCAACTTCGTTTCGTATTTTTATAAAATCTCCTATTTATTTAAATGTAGATAGTCTGACTCAATTGCTTTGAAACAGCTAAAATACATTTAAAAGCACTCTTTTTACTATTAAGAGGAAAAAATGTATAGAAAATGACATATAAAAATGGATTCAAAGACATCATTCTGTCCAGGAATCCAATTCTCATTCTATATTACCTTATCATAAAAATATCGGATATACTTATTCTGTATCACCATTTTTATCGTCTATTTCAACTGTCGCTGCCACTTCTTCTATAATTTCTTCTACGCTATCTATATCTAAATCACTTTGTGCAGAAACAATATCCTGCTTGATATCTTCTGATATTTTATCAACAATATCTCCTGCTATCGCCAACAATTCTCTTTTATCTTTTAAATATACTTTTTCACTATATATTGTATTCTCTGGCTTTTTCGCAAAGATTGCAATTATTTCTAATTGTTCATCTGCATCATTAGAATTATTGTACTTTCTTAATGTTCTGGCTCTGTTAATATTATCTCGAAATCCAATACAGGTATTAATATCTTTATTTCTTATCGCTACAGGATAATCTCCAGTCTTTGTATGTAAATTAACCATAAAAAGACTATTCACAGTATTACCATACACAATTTCGTCAATTGTTTCTATTCTTTTCGTTTTAAATTTTAATGTACTTATATCGTAATGTTGTTTCTCTTCAAGGTTCTGCACAGAAATCGTTTTATCACAACATTTATCGAAAAATTCTTCTTCTGACGATAAGTTGCTAACTAAACCCGTTAAATGCTGAAAATCCTTTCGAAAAAATCTTACATTGTGTTTACTACCATCTTTACAGATGACCCAAAAATCTTTATCAATTAGCTTATCTCTATATTTTGCTGCTCCATTAAGTATTTTGGTTCGCATATTTGCACGAATTTGCTCACTTACACGTACTGTATTTGCCATAATTTTCCTCTAATGCAATAAAAGCAGGAATGTTCCTGCTTTTATCACATAATCTCTTAATCATTACAAGTTTTATGCTGGTTCCCAGCCACGTACACCATATAAGCATACTATAAATCGACGTAGATGTTTTATACGACTCCTACTTGTCGGCAGTTTATGCTACTGCAAGCCACGTACACCATATAAGCATACTATAAATCGACGTAGATGTTTTGTACGACTTCTACTTGTCGTGAACTTTTAGGTGCTTGCTCACCAAGGTCATTACTTTCCTTAATAGTATAATACACAAGCCATTACCTTTTGTCAATATTTTTATATAAAAATATTCACGAAAAATGCTCATTTATCAAGCTGCGTTATTCGAGTATAAATATTACAATACTGATTCGAATTCAATATACTTTATATAACATATATAAGCAAGAATATCTTTCATTAACAAGCAACTTTATTTTTTTAGTACTACTCTCTTCGCATCATAAATATGTTTATTCTTAGTAACATCACTTCCATTCTATAGAATATCTGATATATTTAAAGTATAGTAACTAGATTAATGTCCCATATACAGGATTGAATCACATTATTTCCTGTTTTCACTAAATTACATTAGGAACTCATTATGAAAGAAGGATGTATTCATGTTAAACAAAGAAATTGTCACGCCACTCTTAGTGGAAAATACAGTTATCGTATTCAATATTGATGCATTATTATCATTATCTGATTACAGTGGCATCAATAGCTTAAATAATTCACCTTTTCATTTTTCACCAGAATTACGCCAATTCTTAGAAAAGAAAAATCCTGATAATATTTACCTCTGGTCATATAATGGAGCACTTGCACCTGTTGTTTCATATTTGCAAGACAAATACAATTATAATCCAGAACATACATACCGGGAACCAAACCCACTTAAATTACTGGATTATATCAGGGATACCTGTAAAGTCTCAGAAAATAATATTGCATTTGTAGATTACCAGTCAAATAGACGTTTGCCATATTATACTTCATTGTCAAGAACACATTATGTCCGTATTGACCCGTTAGATTTTCTCGTAGAATCTGAATCTCGCCGCTACAAAGAAACCAAAAAATACATTTCCTGTTATGCTAGGGAATTCGCAAATTGTTATTCTGATACATACTGTAGCTGATGAATCATTGCAAATAATTGACGATAAAAAACACTCTTACCGCAAGCAAGAGTGTTTTTCTCATATAGCTTATTTTATTTCAAATCGTTTTATCTCTCCGTTACTTAACGGTCTACCTAAAGATTTGACCTGTTCTATCATATCTCTCCAGGCATAACGTTTTCCGTCAGATGGTTCTGTCAGACGTCCATCATGTAAATATTGTTCCAAATTAACAACCTGACCGTATTTAGATTTTGTCATCATACATCATCTCCTAACCTTCTATCTGTATAAAAAAAGACCAATATAGCATTACAGCCATACCGGTCTTATATTACATATATACAGACACCGAAAGTATTACATATAACTTCAATGGCAGTTACAGCCCACGTGCACCATATAAGCACACTATATTTCGACGCAGATATTTTTACAACTTCCACATGTTGTCCAATGTCTGTATATGTGTTATAGCATGAATATTGCAATATATCTATAATAATTTGCAATCTACTATCCCAATTTATAGTTCTAACCCTTTCTCCGATGTATCATTTACAATACCGCCAAATTTATCATCAAGGTCTCTGATTCTCTCATTATGCTTCTGTATAGACTCATTTAGCTTTAATTCTTTTTGTTTCTGGTCCATCCATGGATGATTGAAAATCTCATCCATATCTCTTTGGGATATTGTGGCTCCATTATCCAATACAGTCACATGATACTTTTCGCACTGCTCTTTTGTAAATACAATGGGGTTATCTACATCAGCTAAAGCATACACACCACCCTCAATATTTCTGGATAGTAGTTTAAATGGTGCTGGACAGTCTTTCAAACGAACATTATCTTTATCTTCTGGATATCTTGCACCTAGTTCATCATAACATTTGGTAAATTCTGTAATGCGGTCTATTTCTATAAATGATATACTATTTTCAGTGCTATGAATAATAACACCATATCCAATTCCTCTACGTTCATTTTTATACATTATTGCCTGCCCCATTTCTATATTCATCAATAGCAACCTTCACTTTCTTCTTTAATTCTGGTGGAAAATGATGCATACCATTCATACTTAGATATTTATCTGCACAATCTTTATCTCCTGTTATTACAAGCATTGTATTTCCATGTCCATATCGTTCAGGATATAACTCATGTACAAATAAATCTTCGACCATTCCGAAAAAATTTTCGACCTGTTCCTCATCTTCGAAATCAATAGTGTCCGGTTCATAATAAAGCACTTTTCCATCGATAACATGTATATATTCATTGACATCTACGATTATATGTTGCTTCATCATATCATGAATATGCTCATTTTTCAATTGATTTTCATATTCCACGACAGCCTGCTGCACTTTCTCTTTTAATTCTGGTGGAAAATGGTGCATGCCCTGCATAGATATAATCTTATTTCTATCGGATTTCACACCAGTAATCACAACACATGTATTTCCTTTTCCATATCGCTCAGGCAATAACTCATGTACAAAAACAGCTGATACCATATCGAAAAAATCGTTCACTTGATTTTCATCTTTAAAATCAATCGTATCAGACTCATAATAAATTACTTTTCCATCGACCACATGTACATGTTCATTAATGTCCACTATTGTATGTTTACTCAACATATCATTAACACTCATATCTTTCTGCTCCTTTTCTGAATCTAGCACATAACAAATCACTTTCCCGCCAATTACGTGTGTATAACCATCTATATCTACAATTATATGTTCCTCTAACATTTCTGATATGTTCATTGTACCTACCTTTTCACTTTCTAAAAAAGCGGAGAATACTTCACATATCCTCCGCTTAATTTATTGTGTGTCCTTATGCTCTTTTACGTCTACGCTTCTTATTCAAAGAATCATGAACAAAAAGTCCACCTGCCAGAACTACAGCAACACCTACACCGATAAATCCATACTTCCAAGTTCCCATACCACCTGTCTGTGGAAAAATGAAATCATAATCATTGGTTACTTCGTATGTAGCTTCATAGAAGAACCACTTCTTAGAATAATCGGTATCATATGTACCTTTAGAAGTATCAGCTTTATAGGTCTTTACTTCAGCATCTGTCATTGTGATAGGCAATGTCACAGTGATTGGGTCCTTCAGAAGGGTATCACCATTTACAGTTTGAACTTCTGTAATCTGGTATTCACCCTGGTCAAGATTCTCCCAATTAATTTCACCTTTAGAATCGGTCTTAGCTGTTGTAGATTCTCCCTCTTTCAACAAAGGAACATAAGATTTCAATGCATTGTCCGTATATGTTTCAGACTGTTTTACAAATGTCAGTCTAAACTGAACATTTGATAATAACTTCTTACCTGCAGCATCATATTTTTTAATATGAATCTTACAAGGATGAAGTTCATTATAAAGAACTTTTACTTTCATTTCTTTTCCAGCAGTATCCCACGTATATA
Organism: bacterium; assembly: GCA_963597235.1. Lineage (GTDB taxonomy): Bacteria > Bacillota > Clostridia > Lachnospirales > Lachnospiraceae > Blautia_A. The sequence continues at coordinate 14,908 of CAVBPN010000252.1, read as the reverse complement.
ATGAATTATCAATTATATACGTTGCAGGTGCATCAACCTCTTGCATCGTTACATAGCAACCAATTGGAATAATGATTTTATTCTCAAATGTATAGAATGAATCACTGGTATACGATTTCTTTGTAGCAGGGTCTGTCCAAGTTGCTAATCTATGTCTTGCATCGAAATATACCTTACCATTTGCATCTGAAACCAAATACCAAGTTTTTTTCAGCTTACTTGCATCTGCTTTATTGCCATCATATAACTGCGCCTTAAACACTACACCTTCTACAGCTCGTCCTTTAACACTCAGTTTTTCAACAATTGCATCCACGTTTGTATATGTGAACATATCTGCATGGTCACCTGTAAAATTCACAGTTTTAGTTGTTCCTGCATCTCCCGGAATTGTTACAGTAAACGAAATCGGGTCCTGTATTTCATGTCCCGGAATTGCCACAACCTCACGAACCCAATAGGTTGTTGTCTGACTAACTGGAATGTAATATGTTGGAGTATTACCATCTTTATCTGTAACAAACTGTGTCACAGCCTTGGTGTTTGCTTCGTCCTCATACATAGTTACTCTGGAACCACCAGTTTTTGCAGTCCATACTTCGAACTTACCGCCAGCCAGACTGTATGCACTCAAGTCCATGATATCACTTGGTGCTTTACTACCTTTTTTAACGGTTACTTTGACATTTCTCAGCTCATCAAAAATACATGCACGAACTACACCTGGATTACCATTGGCAACATCAGCTTTAGTTTCTGTCCAAATCTGTCCACCTTTTGATTTCCAAGCTGTACCATCATCCCATGATTTATTCTGATACTCAGAATAACTGATTCGACATTTCTGAATGGTATACTGTTCGTTTTCATCCTTTACAGCAATTACACGGAAATAAAAGGTATTGTTATTCAGTTCATATTTAGCTGGAGCATAAATCTCTTTCGCACGTAAATATCCAATAGGTAATGCTGGATTACTGTAATAGGTAATCAAGTCATCACTCTTATACGTTTTATTTGTGGTTGGATGTGTCCATGTTTTCAACAAATGAGCATCATCATAAACAACTTTACCATCAGAACCAGTTTTGAAATACCACGTATAATGTGTATCTGCACTATTGAATGAATCCCCTGTTACTTTTGTATCATTTGGGTCACTGCTATACTCTACCTTAAACACAGCCCCGACTACTGGTGTGGCATTATCTTTATCAGTACCACACAACTTTCTGAACAATTCACCTGTAAATGTAAACGGTTTATTGTAAACGTAACTATTTGTCTCATCATTTGTAATTGACGGGTACTTCGTAGGGTCGTCTACAAGTACATCCTTCAACTTAGCAGGTGATGGTGTATCTTTTGTAAGTCTGATATGATATACATCTTCATTATATGTACATCCATTGATACGCCGTGATTCTTTAACCCAATAATCACCTGGGGCAAGTGTTACTTTTGCATAAGCACTCAATTTCTCATCATCTGCAACACTAATTCTTACAGCAGCTTCCTGGTCATCCAATTTAGAGTCGTTGAAAATTGCAAAAGTTGTTGAAAGTTTACCAATTCTATCTGTAGAATTTGAGAAACCATTTCCGGCAAGACGTTTATAAACTCGGAACTCAATACCAACCTGTGGGTTGTTGATATAAGTAGAACCTACCATCGTCTGATAATTACCTTGGTCATCACTATTCTTCTTATAGCTCATGTATAATCTTACACGATAAGAATCTCCGTTTTTCTGTACTGAAACCGTAATTTCACATGGAAAATCTTTATCGGCTGGCAATCCCATAAAATCATGCCCTGAACCACAAGCAAAATCAAAGTTTTTAACCTGTGCTTCTGTGATACTACATCCACCAATAGAATTTACAGCATTTACAATAGAAGTTTTAGATTTTGTAGCTAAAACAGTTCCATAGTTACTTCCCCAGAATGTATACTGCCATCCATAACATTTAACATTGGCATCACCAGAATGCAGTGTTCCGCTTACTTTTTTTGAACCCACAGTTGTCCAACCAGCTGCTACATTCATAATATCTTCGGCATCTTCATCGGACTCTCCAGATACGGCATCTTCATACTTGTCAAACTCTTCATCTGTCAAGCCTTCCAATTCACCTTCTGTATAATACTGTGGTTTCCAACCACCACCCATGAAGCCTTTTGCGCTGACATAACCAGGTCTTTCTACAGAAAGAATTGTTGCACCTTCTGGCAGAGTTTCTGGTAACTTCACAGACAACAATTTTGTATTATCATCGTTATCTTTGATTGTACAAATATCATCTGTTGATACAGCATCATTTGAAGATACCACACCTAATTCGTAATCTTTATCAATACAAGATACGATAAATTCTGTCTCAGAATCATCTAACTTGAACAGATTACCGTAACCACCGTACTGATTATCGCTCTTACGAGTCAAAGCCAATGTAGACTCTTTACTTGTAAGATACAGTCCCGGCTCCAATGTTGCAGGGTCTACAACATCCACCTGAACCTGTACATTCCATGTATAATCAAAATACATGAAATATGACATTTTGTATGTCACTGTATAAGAACCAACTTTGTTAATATCAAAGCCGCCATCATCGGAAATTTCATTTACCTTAAAAGTATTTGGATTGTATGGAAGCAGCAATCCCTCCAAAGTAAACTCATTATCACCAAGCAATGCTGTATATTTTCCACCATCAACAGTCTCGTTAGTGGTCTCTGGTACAATACCTGCATAACCAGCATTACGTTCCTGATTTACCATAGATGGCATCAAAGTCAAGGACTTATCTGAATGAATACTTGCCATTTCTCTGTCATCTACAAATGTAAAGACTACATTCAATCCCCACTGATACTCTGGCTTATCCTTCAATGTATATAAATACTCGCCTTCAACAGTATCACCATCTTTATATGTAGGTGTTTCAAATTCTGTCAGACATTCCATAGTTACGGCATCACCATATGGATTGTATGATTTGAAATCATACCATTTATCTTTTGTCCATACTTTTTCGTTGATAAGAGATGTACTATTAGCATCTGGATATCCATCAATGCTTTCTACCACATCATCATCTTCACCCGGAACAATCTCGATACCGTTATCAGCATCTGTTCCTTTGTTATCAGAATTTCCATCATCTGTATCCGGTTTATCGGAAGGTACATAATCTGTTGTAAAAATCACACCTTCATTTACCGCAATAGCATCTGTTCCATTTTCAGAAACATATCCTGAGAACTTAGCAGCTGCTTCAGATGTAGAATCTGCAACAACATTGTAGTCTACAGTGTCACCATAGTTAGATGTATCCAGACGAGAACCTGTATTATTAGCTGCACCGATAATCCAAGCACTTTCTACACTACCTGGCATATAGTCTTTTGCATCTGCACCATCATTACCTGCTGCACCTACAACCTCGATTCCCGCATCTACTGCTTTCTGAATTTCAGAAGCAATTACAGAGTTAGAAAGATTTGATTTCGCATCAAGTCTACTAAGAAAAGTCCATCAACAAAAATGGCATGTATCGGTCTTACTGATGAGACTACAGAGTTTGGCTGCATCTTCTTCCACGAATCACATATGTTAGCACCAGAAGATAATGACAACATTGTTCGTGTCTACATAAAGTCCAACGAAACATACCGTGTATCATTCCAGAACAAAAATGGTAACTGGTATATTAAGAAGTTATCAGGCAATGACATCGTTACTGCCAACAAAAAGTATCTCGCAACCAGACACTAAATAATACACTGTAAGCCAAACAACTTTGACACACCGTAAGGAGTTCTCTGTAACTCTTTGCGGTGTATTTTTTAATACAGCCTCATCTCCTACAGAGATTCGTATTTTTTCCAACAAAAGATATAAGGCACCACGTTTGTCTCCTTATTTTAAAAGTCTGTTCCCACATACTACACATGATAAAACGGTTGCTTGCAGCAACCTCTAGCGGGAACAATTGTGAAAAATACAAAAAACATCATTTACAAAGAAAGGAGCCTACCCTATGTATTTATCAAATATTGCCTTATTATCAAAAAATCTCGAAGCTATTGCGCTTAAAAAAGCATTTAACAACCCATTTGAACTTTGCCGTGAAATTACAAAAACCTCATGTGCATCCGACATTTGTAAAATTGCCAACAAATATTTCAACAGAGACTTACATGGACATGATGCACAATGGATAATTGAAGATGATACAGACGCCAGCACAACACTTACTACAGAAAATGGTTGTTGGACTCTTTATCTCATTGCATACAAAGCACCATCAGAAGAAATAATGTTACCAGAAATAGATAATATGTCTGACGAAAAACTCATCATGGAACTCATCAAAAGAGGATATTCTGTCAACAAAACAAACGGTAAAGAATGCACTGAACAGAACCTCACTTTCAAAGAAGTCTATGATAATCTGAAAGCAGCACACCCTGATTGGAATAATGCACGACTTTACATGACTACAAAAAGTCAGTTTCGCAAGTAAACAAGATTTTCCCTACTCATTTCCGGGTAGGGATTATTCTTTAACACAGCCTCATCTCCTACAGAGATTCGTATTTTTTCCAACAAAATCAGTCAGACGCCATGTTTGTCATCTAATCATAAAACCCTTTTTCCCCCGCTACACATGATAAAGCGGTTGCCTGCATCAACCTTTAAGCGGGAGAAAAAATGACAAAAGAGATTCTGATAGCAAAGGAGAAAAAATCATGGAATATATGGATAATACAATTGAGAAAAAATTTACAACTACAGGATTAATCGAACAGACTTATGACGTTGATACTGATACTTTAGTATATTGGCTCTTCATTCGCTTAAATGATTGTAAAAAAGATATATTTTTATGCGAATGCGATACGAATTGCGAAAAATTTACAGCCAACAAAAATATTAAGTCAATCGTTAGTAACAAATTAAAATATTTACATACACTTGACAAAAATTCACCAGATATGTTCCCACTCTTTGTAAATGTGACTGGTAAATATGTCTTTGATATTAATCACCCAGATAATGACCATATCGAAATTGAAGATATTTTATTTCATAATAGTGCAGATGTATCTGTTCACCGTTCCAGCAAGTATACCGGAATTATCACATCTGTTGAGCGTCATTCAGAATTTGTATCACTCACAATGTATGGAAGTAATATCAAATTCATGTGTCCTATTGCAAAATTCAAAAACTTTTACAAGGAAAATCCAGTCATGTTATATGTTGATGAAAACATGAATCCCGCAAGCACACATCACACATACACCGTAACGGATATTGAAATTCTGTAATATATCACACCAATACACCGCAAGGAGTTCTCTGTATCTCTTTACGGTGTATTTTTTAACACAGCCTCATCTCTTCCACAGAGATTCGTATTTTCCCAACAAAAAGCTGTAAGACACCACATTTGTTACCATTTAGAATCCATTCCCCCGCTACACATGATAAAGCGGTTGCCTGCATCAACCTTTAAGCGGGAGAAAAAATGACAAAAGAGATTCTGATAGCAAAGGAGAAAAAATCATGGACAATGCAAAAAATACAATCGAAAAAGAGTTCTCAGCTGTAGGCTTTATCAACCGTGAAGAAGATGATATGGACATACCATGGAACACATATTATGTTAATATCCGTTTAAATGGTTTTGTCAAACTCATACGATTAGGTCAGGTTGATGGGGCATTTCCTACACTCAATGATTATACCTCTGTAGAGCCATTCTTTGACAAACATAAGTTACTAGAAATACATAATTTATATGAAGAACAAAAAAATCAGCATAAAAAAGAACCACTTATCATTCTTGCCAACATAACTGGTAAATACATCTTTAATCTTAATAATCCAGATAAAGACCATATTGAAATTGAAAACGCTTCACTTACTAATCCAATTTCCAATATTTCTCTTAATGTTTCTCTTAATCGTTCCTATACATACACCGGAATTGTTACATCCGTTGAACGACAGGAAAACTTCTTAGTAATCACATTAGATACAACTGATATCAAATTTAAATGTCCTTTTGACAGTATTAAATCTATTGACTTATTCAAACCAATCAGTATATCTGTAAATGAACATATTAATACACAATCAAATCCACGTTACTCTTATACTGTGACTGAAGTCAAGTTATTGTAATATACATACAGCACACCGCAAAGAGTCACCGAGAACTCTTTGCGGTGTATTTCTTACACAAGCCTCATCTCCTGCTGAGATTCGTATTTTCCTTTTTAAGCCCATATACCTCATCACACACTCTTTCTCCCACACCTATAGAAAAAGTTCCTAGAATTGGCATCTGATGCGTTCTCACACCATTCCAACTCCAGGAACCTATACACACTTTTCTACACTCTCATTTTTCAAATTCTGGGAACATATGTTACGAGATTTTGAAAAACATTTTTCATTTTTCGCCTACTAAATGTTCCCAGATGGATTTTCATATTCTGTCCAAAATGCATATTATACATTTTCACCGTATATGTTCCCAAATCTCACAATCCCAACATCATTTTGGGAACATTATGGTGAAAAACCACATATTCTGGGAACAAATACATGAAAAACGGGCTGATAATTCATGCTCACATTCTGTAAACAACCTGTAATATTCATTCCCTAACAGCATTTTCACTCCATAAACCCTTAATTTTGCTCATCTGGGAACATGACTTTTGTAAAAAGTACCCCAGTTTGGGAACATGGAAAACTCATTTCGGTTCCAAATTTTGAAAAATATGCAAAATCTGGGAACATTATGCAATGAAAAACTGAAAACACCCTATAATCTGGGAACATTTAGCTGAAAAACTTACTTTTTCACGTCCCATTTGGGAACATTTGTATGTAAAACAGCTCAATTATGCATAAAATCTGGGAACATTATGCATCTGGGAACATGTATCAGTGAAAAATCTCACCGCTTTGATCAACGATTATTAATTGCTGTTACCAGCGCATCAATGGATGCACGGATGATATCCGGATCAACTCCTGCACCCCAGGAAAGTGTTCCGTCCGGATTCTGGATTCCTACGTATGCAATAGCTTTGGAGCTGGAACTCTTTTCAAGTGCATGCTCCTGATAGGTTACCAGTGTAAATTTCATTTCATATGCTTTCTTCAATGCATTGCTGACTGCATCCAGACGGCCGTTTCCGGTTGCCTCTGTTGTTATCGTTTTTCCGTTGAATGTAGAAGTTACCTGTGTGGTGATTCCACCGTCTTTCTGCTGGAAATGAACTTCGTTGATGCTGTATGGTTCCACAACGTTTTCAAATGTAGATTTGAACAGATTGAAGATTTCATCCGGATGAAGCTCTTTATGGCTGTGATCAGAAACAGCTTTCGCTGCATATCCCATAGCTTCACGCATCTTAGCCGGCAGGTTCAGACCATATTTTGTTTCCAGAATATATCCGACTCCACCCTTACCGGACTGGCTGTTAATACGGATAACATCTGCATCATAATTTCTTCCGACATCTGTCGGATCGATCGGCAGATACGGTACAGTCCAGCGGTTCGGATCTTTTTCCTCTCTCCAGTGCATGCCTTTTGCGATCGCATCCTGATGAGATCCGGAAAATGCAGCAAATACAAGAGCTCCACTATACGGACTTCTTTCATCTACTTTCATTCCTGTACATTCTTCATATACTTCACATACATGCGGCATATCTGAGAAATCCAGTTCCGGATCAACGCCCTGTGAAAACATATTCATGGCAAGTGTTACAATGTCAACGTTACCGGTACGTTCACCGTTTCCAAATAAAGTTCCCTCAATTCTGTCTGCACCTGCCAGCAGTCCCATTTCAGAATCTGCCACGCCACAGCCACGGTCATTATGTGGATGAAGGGAAACAATAACATTTTCACGATACTTCAGATTATCACACATGTACTCGATCTGGCTTGCATATAGATGAGGCATGGAATGCTGTACTGTAACAGGCAGATTAATGATTGCTTTATTGTCTGCCGTCGGTTTCCATACATCCAGAACTGCATTGCACACTTCCAGTGCATATTCCGGTTCTGTTCCGGTAAAGCTCTCCGGACTGTACTCAAACTGGAAGTTTCCTTCTGTCTCGTCTGCAAGCTGTTTCAGAAGCCTTGCACCGTCAACTGCAATCTTCAGGATTTCTTCTTTTGTTTTTTTGAATACCTGTTCACGCTGTGCAACAGAAGTAGAATTGTATACGTGTACGATTGCTTTCGGTGCTCCCTTTACTGCTTCAAATGTTTTACGGATGATATGTTCTCTTGCCTGTGTCAGAACCTGAATCGTTACATCATCCGGAATCAGATTCTGTTCGATCAGTGTACGGATAAATGTATATTCTGTTTCAGATGCTGCCGGGAAACCAACTTCAATTTCTTTAAATCCAATCTGTACAAGAAGTTTGAAAAACTCAATTTTCTGTTCCAGGCTCATCGGGATGACCAGTGCCTGGTTTCCATCACGAAGGTCTACACTGCACCAGATCGGGGCTTTGTCTACATATTCTTTCTCTGCCCATTTCATACACTTTACCGGCGGCATAAAATATTGTCTTTTGTACTTTGTTACGTTTTTCATGATCATTCCTCCACTTTCTCAAAAATAACTGTGTCCATTTCAGGCCAAAAAAAAATCTCTCATCTCTACAGACTGCTGTAAGAGACGAAAGACAATTGTCTTCGCGGTACCACTCCTATTTATGAACGGTTCATACACTCATGGGATACGGAACTTCCTTTATCATTCTGTGAAATCCTTATATCCTCTCCATATAACGGTGGATACCGTCTGCGCCTACTTTCCATTTATTCAGGAGTTCGGACAGATGCTCCAAGGCGAGTTCCATGACTTCTTTCCACTGTCTCACACCTGCCGACAGTTCTCTGTGCTCCAGTCCTCATGTACTATTCCTCATCAAAGCATTTCGCATATTTTGTCGATGAATAAAGACTAACATGTCATCCGCTCCTTGTCAAGAGCGAATTTTTTATTACTGTAAACTATCATTTATGTCTGCACAATATGATATGCAAGAGGATGTTTTTTCATATTGTTTGTGTAACCATTGTATAATCAACTACCAGGCAATCTTGTACTTCTCACCAACACCAGCACAAAACAAAGATCCCCGGAATAGTCCAGAGGACTTATTTTTTGCATACTGCGTCAGATTTGATACACCCTTGCATCCTCTGTCGTCCAGTTTAGCAGAATCACGCCTTAATAGTCGATCTCATCAAACAGATCATCAAATGTTATCTTGATATTCGGGAAGTGCAACAGTTTCAGCTCATCCCTATTCTCTTCTGTGATAGTCTTCCATAAATAATATTTTGGCTCATCATTCTCATAATCGAGTTCATAGATTTCTACAGTTCTTTTCCGCCAGTCAACGATCCAGTATTCCTCAATCTCCTGCTGCCTGTACAAATCCATCTTTTCCGTGCGATCATAGTTCTCTGTTGACGGAGATAAGACTTCCATAACGAAGCGAGGTGCATCTGTAAAGGTATTTCCACGCCTGGATTTCGTGCGACAATTAATAGACGCATCAGGAATAACGATCTTATTATTTCCGTCCTTATCCATAAAACGGTATTGAACATTATCCGAATAGACATAGCATGTGCTGTTTTTTAATTGATACCTAACTGCTGCCACGAAGTTCACGATTACGGCTGAATGCTCTGGTGTCGCTCCTGCCATATCGGTTATCTTTAAATTCCAATCCATCATCCATACTCCCTTCAAGTTGTCTTCTATCATCTTTTAAATGACAACTCATGAGCCTATGTTAATGCTCACCATACTTACAAGATTTCCTCCTTATTTTTTTCATAAGACCATAAAAGGTAATACAAAAAGTAATAAAAGTAATAGAAATTGCAAATTTATAAAAGTCTGGAAACCCTTAATTTTTCTAGCTCTCAGTCGGGGCAACAGGATTTGAACCTGCGACCTCACGGCCCCCAGCCGTGCGCGCTACCAAGCTACGCCATACCCCGTTGAGAGTAATTATAACATATCTTGTTCTTTTATGCTACAGGAATCGTATTGGTGATCACATCTGTGTGGCTGTAACGATCATATCTCGTTTTCTTATTTTTAAAGGTTACGGCTGCTTTTTTCTGACTCTGATCGATCACTGCAACTCCTGTTTTATCAGAGATACTCACATTTGTAGTATTTGCTGCAATGCTTTCAAACTGATATCGCAGTGTCGGCAGCTCACTGATCGTATATCTTCCGGCCTGAATCCCTTTAAAGGAGCAGCTCATCACGGCATCCTCTCCGAAAACGGTATATTTTCCCGGTTCAAATTCTACATACTGTTCATAAACATGAGGAATGTCTTTCTGGTCTTTTCCTGTCACCCGAAAACGAAATACCGGATTTCCATGTGCCCATGTAATATCTGCTTCTTTGATCTTTTTCGTTACAACGATCTCTCCATCCGTAAGCAGTGTGGCCCCTTTTACCCAGGACTCATTCGTAACCTGCGTATCCTGCATTTTATCAGAAATGATCGTTCGTGATGCCGTATTCACAATCGAATAGAACTCCGTTGATTTCTTATAATGATTGTGTGCATCGATCTCCTGATTGCTTCCTGCCTGCACTTTTATTCGGAAATAATATGTCACATCATTATATGCTTCATCCGTTTTCAGGAATCCTGTATCTGCGCGGAAAGTAATTACATTGGATTTATTTTCAATATTGAAAAATCGTGTCACATCATTTCCCAGTGCTGTTACAACACTCGCACTGCGATACTTCAGACAAGAATCCAACTCATCTTTCAGTTCAAAAGAACTATAGGTTCCAGGCAGCATTCGCTGTTTGATCACATAATCAAAGTTTTTCCCTTCTGTAATCTCATAAGGCAGATCATTCGTGCTAAATGTATGTCTGGCCATAGAATCAAACGAGGCATTTTCATCACCGACTCTCTTTTCCGGTCCGGGATTCGGCTCATAACTTCCGACAGACTGACCTGTAGAAAGATAGAATGCATTCTGCGCGCCTGTACCATCTTTCCATGAATCCTGCGCCAGCCAGTTGATCGTAAATGATCCGTTAAAATCCAGCTGACACCAGCCTTCTATATCATCCGTGTTGATGTTTTCGCCATCTTCTTTACCTCTTACCTGACGATATGCAGACCCATTTGCAGTCGTCCCAGTCGTAGCCTCCAGGTAATCATAGCCTTTTCTGAGATACATATGATCTACACCCCAGTCATCATATGTCCGGATCCCCTGTCCGCTGTCAAGATCCACCGCCGTCACATGACCCTTCGGATAAATCTGCTGGTTCGTATTATGCTTCAGAAATTCAAACTTGAATCTTACTGATCCGACGGAAATCGTATTAAATGCAATTCTGTCTTTATAAAACAATACACAGGGAGTAATCTTCGTCTTATCTTTTCCGACATGGTTTTTATTAACGGTGCCCCATGCAGGAACCGTCACTCGCAGGTCAACGATCTGTCCCTGATACTCGCCCACATTACTGTAGATAGCCGTGATCGGATCAGTATTCTCCGTATTACCGATCGCACACCCGTAAAATGACTGACAGTATGTTTCTGTATATCCTTTTGCATCTCCAAACCAGTTATGCATCTTGGTATTCAGATCATCATTCTTTCTGCTGATATACGAAAGTTCAGAAACACCTTTTCGAAAAGCGTAAGTAAATGCATATTCATCTCGCATCTTGTAATTTGCATCTACCCAGTCAACCGGAATGCTGCTTGCCGCATATGTAGCAATCTGTCCTTCATCATCCATAAACAAGTCGTCTTTCTCCAGATCATCAAAGACAGCTTCCTCCGCTTCCTGATCAGCTTCTTCCAGTTCAGCCTCATCCATATCCGAATCTTCTTCAAAAGAAATCTCGGTTTCTTCTCCATCCTGCGGATCTTTATCCGGAAGATCATCCTCCGGAAGGTTCTCATTTGATGAATCCTCTCCCGACAAATCGTTTTCCGTATCATCTACATCAGAGTCTGTCTTTTCCCCTTCGTTGTCATCCACAGTATCTTCCCAACTGCCGTCTTCCATCTCATCCGAATATGTATTGGATGAATCATCCAGTGCACCATCCATGCTTCTTTCCCACAACATGCCTTCCGAAGCAGCCTGTACTCCTGATATTGCCGAGAGCGTCATCACTGACGCAAGTATGATACCTGCTAATCGTTTCTTCATGCTTTCTTTCCTCCTTTAAACATTCTGATACTCAGAGCAATCGCTCCGGAACCTAAAAGAAGTAAAAGCAACAGCAATGGTTCTGAATCATCACCTGTTTTTACCTTGCCTGTAGATGCTTTTGCAGTTGAATTATT
>CAVBPN010000252.1:0-2469 GCA_963597235.1 bacterium | reverse complement strand
GTTTCCACCATTATCCACGCTGTCAGAAGAAGCTGATTCTTTTTTCTCTTTTTCTTTTACTGCAAATATCCAGGTTACATCTGTTTTTTTCAGAGCATAGGCATTGTCCCATTCTTTCGGAATTTCCAGTTCAAATTCCAGACTGCCTTTCTGACCACTTTCAAATTTTCCAAGCGATCTTGGCTTTGCAAGTTCCTCTGCATCAAGTGTCCCTTTATACAGAAGTTTTTTGTTCTGACTGATTTCGAAGTGGATTTCTTTCAACATCTTCAGCTGCTCTTCTGATCTTCCAGTCGTATCTGTCTGAAAAAACAATTCTGCCTCCTCTGCTGTCGTATTCGATATCTGCACACGATCCTTCAGCACATCACCCGGCATGGCAGATTCCAGATTTGTAAAGAAATCATCAGGTACTGCAACCAGTTTATGAGCCTTTCCACTGAATTCTACTGACAGTTTCGTTTCTCCTTTTCTGCAGGTCAATGTACCATTCTGTTCATGAACACACTGCTGGATCACCTGATTTCCCCATGGTGACATTGCACTGAAATCCGGTTTAAAATTGGCGGCCTGAATCGCATCGGCCTGTACATCAACCGTTACCTTCTGCTGAGCATGTGCTTCTGTCCAGTCATTCGGAATCGAAACTGTCTGAAACAGATCAACTGCTTCCTGTTTCTTCAGGACTTTCGTGTAATAATAATATTCACCACGTTTTACCCATTCCGCTGCAATTCCACCAATATTTTCATCTTTCAGTCCTTCCAGTTCACCCTCCGCTCCTGTATATGTAATTCTGGCTCTTACCCAGCATGGAAGAGCTTCGTTTCTGATACGCGGGATTTTTGAAATACACTGTCCCGGCAATACATCTGAAGGCTGGCTGTACTTTACCTCACTCTTTCCTTTCCTGGTATATTCCGAAATCGAAATATTGACATCTCCTACCGCAATATGATTCACAACATTCAGCCTGTCTGAAAAAGATGCGTAGACTGCTGCTGTGGAAAGAACCCCGGTCAAAAGAAGGCCTGTCAGGATCTTTACTGATTTTCTCATATTTTCACCTGTCCTCTCACAGTCCATTTGTATAATAAGCCCAGGCTTCCCGGTAATCTTCAAATGGCTTTGCCTCTACGGATTCCTCGTAGACCTGTATCTGAAAGTCTTTCAGAAGTTTCCAGTATCTATTCTCGAGCCTGCTATGGTCGATCAGAAATCCGGTACAAAGCGGTGTCGTTGATTCCCCTTCATGGACAGGCTTTTTATAATAATAGAATCCATTATCTCCATAGATCCAGTTGGTTGAATCTACATTCTTCAGGCTGACCGCTCTTCCAATATCACTGTCAGAATATCCGACAGCGACTCTCACATAACAGTCCGTACTGGTCTGGTTCTGTCCTGACGGATTATTTGATACCCAGATTTTTTTCGTGATATCAACATCACTATCCGGAGTGATCGGCGTCGGAGTCGGAAAATCTTCTCTGATTTCAGACGTGATATTTCCCGGTGTTATGATATTTTCAGCTTTATCATACGCAGACTGATATGCAGCTGTCCCCTGTGCGCCAACTAAAATCCCCAGCAAAATTCCCATGCCGGCAAATAATCTTTTTTTGCCTGTCATGTGTTTTCACCTGCTTTCCTCTTATTATTCTGTAACTTTTCCAGGCTGATTTTTATTCTGATTTACATATTTCTGATATGCATTTCGCGCCTGTTCTACAACGCTTGCGGCATCACCACCTGTATAGGAGGCCTGAATCGCATAAGCTCTTACCGGAATTTCCAGCTGCTGTCCATCCAGCTGTCCTTCAATGATATTGAGGAATTTAACCGTATCAAATAACGATTCCGTTGTTTCCTGCGGTTTCAAGATCTTATTATATGCAAAAACATACACCTGATTGTTTCCTACTTTCTGTGCATTCAGTCTTGTCCAGCTGTTTTTTGACTGGAATGAAAACAGTTCCTGCAGTCTCTTTTCCAATCTGCTTCCGTTGTCTGCTGCTGCCGTCACATTTGCCATAGGGATGGAAACTTCCAGATAAGCATATGCATCGTTGATTCCCGTATTTTTGATCTTCGGATCTTTGCTGATCACCTTTCCCGGTTCAATCTTTTTATGGTCTTCCGGCTTCCAGTTATCTTCTGTCAGTTCCACATCTACTTTTCCTACTGTAAACTCATTTGAAACTTTGTCATAATCTGTAAGATACGCGGATACTCCACCTACGGAGGCCAGACATAAAACACCTGTTAAAAGTAAAATTTTTTTCATGTTTTTATTTTTCATAAATTCTTTCTGCGCTTTTTCTGCAGCGTTCTCCTTTCCATTGCATAAGCAGGAAGCACATTTCCTGCACAATCATGACCGCCAGTATTCCAAATACAGTTTTCTGTCTGATAAACACCGCTGCATATCCCAGATATGGAAGTGTAAAAATAACTTTTCCTATGATC
>CAVBPN010000251.1:0-14101 GCA_963597235.1 bacterium | reverse complement strand
CTTTATATTTTTCAAAATCTTTATAATATAATTTAAATAATTGTTCTACATATTGTTTCAAAGATTTTGTATAAAAAATATATGCCAGATCTAAATCACGATATTTAAAATGTGTATATGCCATTTTTTTTACTAATAAAATGGTTTTTCCACTTCCTGCCAAACCTCTAATTCTCATGTGTGTATTAATTCTATTGTAGATACCATTAAATTGGTTTTGGTCTAACATATTCATTGCATTAGTACGCTTTTTTATAATTTCACCCAAAGAATTGCTCTTTGAAATTTGTCTCGCATCTGAAGCATTCATTCCATATACATTTTGTACTATTCCATTCAACTGTATATATTGCTCATGTGACAAAAGTTCTTCTCCTCTGACAAATGAAAGAATAGCCTCTATATCAGTCAATTTTATACACTCCAATATTGAAATACCTGCAAAAAACAAATTGCTAAATTCAGGGCTTTTCATAATAATCTGTGTAAAATGTCTTTTATATACATTCTCTTCACTATCTTCTTCATACAATGCAATTATTCCTGTTCTAGAAAGAATGCAGCACTTCATTACACTTTCTTGATTATCAAGTTCAATCAAAGGATATCCATAATATATTGATAAATCTTGAATTGATAAACTTTTTAAATTTTCTATTATCTGCCTTATATTTTCTGTCACTTTCGCAGATAACCCGCTGGTTTCTCCAAACTCACGCATATACAACCTCCATTTTAAATACATATAAAAATATATATCGATTCAAACTGAGTCTCTCTTACTTATATTCTTTTTTAATTGTACCACATTTCACTTTCCAATTATATATTTTCTTCCATGTAAACCATTGTAACCTAACATATTAGTCATTACTCTATACACTCAATACACAAACTGTAACATAGTCTAGTTCTCCACCAATATCAGAATAATCTCTACAACACCAACCGCGTCTTCTTCCTGCACAAATTCTTTTACAACTTCCAGATATTTCCGCATTGCTTCGCCTCCCTCATTAAATCATCCATAGAAAGACAAAAATGCCGGTATCATGATGATCGCCATCACCACCGCAAGCATCATGATCATCGGAACCAGCAGTTTTGTCGCTGCTGTTTCGCCCATCACTCTTGCCTTTCGCTTTCTTTCATCCCATGCTTCCAGTGCTTCTTTTTCCAGAAGGTCTGCCATCCTGTGACCGCCTTTCTGAAGATTCTGGATCAGGATCGTAGAAAATGTCTTATACTTCATCTGCCCACACCGCTCTCCGAATCTCCGGTAAGCCTCCAGTTCTGACACGCCGCTTTCCATCTCATGACAGGCCGTTGTCACCGCTTCATATGCATAACGTCCTGCTTTCGGACAGCTTCTAAGATAATCAGAACTGATCTTCTGAAACACTCTCCGGACCGTCATCCCGGCCTGAATCAGAAGCGTAAACTTCATGATCAGGGACGGATAGTCCATCAAAAGCTGTTCCGCTCGTTTTGCCAGTTCTTCCTGCTGCTCTCTTGCTTTTTTTAACATCAATACGACTGCTGCAAACAGGGCCAGCGCTGCCAGAAGTGTTCCCGTATTTTCTCCGGGTTTCTGCCATTGAAGCGTCTGACCGTCCCAGGTATCCGGCAGATAGTAATAATCCGGATCCTGCTTTTCCTGATTATACTGTTCGATCACTGCTTTCAGTTCTTTCTGTCGTATTTCCTCCTGAGACTGAACAGATTCGTTTTCTGCAGCTTCCGTTTCTGATTCTTCTGTCTCTTTTTCCGGAATCTGCACATTAAATTTCTCCGGTTCAGCACCGTTCACCGAAACCTGAAGTTCTTCGGTATAAGCACCATCTTCGCTCTTCTCGATCCTGTGTCCCTTCTGATAAAGCTCACTGCTTCCACTGGTTAAAGTCAGTGCCATTCCAAGCATATTTCCTAAAAGTGCCACGATCAGAAACAGACGGATGCTTTCTTTATCTGCAATCCCGTCAAGTCTGAGCCATCCGGCTTTCCAGACAAGTACTGTCCCGAATGCCGCCACAAAAATGATCAGATGTACCCACATATTGCATTCTCCTGTATTTTATTTTGCATGATTTTATTTTCCTACACCTCAATATCAACGATCCTGCGTCCCAGCCAATAGGACAGAATATAGATTCCAAGGCAGAGTGTCATTGCACAGATTCCGAAGAGATTTCCATAAAGGACACTTAAAAATCCCGGTGAAGTCAGTTTCAGATAAAGAATGATCCCTGCCGGCATCAGACTCATGATCATCTGCTCCGCTTTTTTCGCTGCCAGCGTTGTCTCAATCTCTTTACGGACATCAATCTTGTCACCAAGCATCCTCGCAGATGTCTGTATGATCCGGTTCATATCGCCGCCGGTTCTTTTTGCGGTATAAAATACTGCTGCAAAATTTTCAATATCTTCAATCCCGCTCCGCTCTCCGAGACTCATTAGCAGCTCTTCCACCGGAACACTGACTTTCAGCTGTGTTTCTATGTAATGAAATTCTTTCACAATATCAGTTTCCTTCGGATACAGCCTCTCGAGATCTCTTGAACATGCTGTCACTGCATTTTCGACGGAATATCCAGCCTGTACAGCTACGCTTAATGCATTCAGCGCATCTTTGAACTGATAATTCAGATTTCGCTTCCGTTCTCTGATCAATCCTTTCTTTTTGAGTCTCATAAACAAGACAGTAACCGGGATTGCCAGTATCAGCATCCACCAGTTCTGATAAAACAGATAATCCATTGCTCCGCAGAGCAGTACACTCTGCATCAGATATTTCAGAATCTCTGTTTTTGAAAAATGATATTCCTCATAATTCTGTTTCACATCACCTTTTGATTTCATATCGTCACTCCTGCCCGCACCAGTTTCTCCCGGTTAAGAAGAGCAGCCGTCTGCACAAGACCTTTTCCCTCCTGCCACCGGTACAGTGTCCGGGTCTTTATTTCATGATCTTCAAACCCGCAAACTTCTGTTATCTCCAGTACTTTACGGCTCTTATCCCGCATTCTCCCAAGATGGATCAGGATATCCACACCCGATGCGATCTGTCTTCGAATCGCTTCCAGCGGGAGATCCACGCCCATGAGTGTCATGGTCTCGAGGCGGGAGAGCATATCTTCTGCCGAGTTTGCATGTGCGGTACTTAAGCTTCCCTCATGCCCGGTATTTAATGCCTGCAGCATATCCACCGCTTCGCCTCCACGTACCTCACCTACAACGATCCTGTCCGGCCGCATACGAAGAGCCGTCTTGATCAGATCTCGTATCGTAACGGACGAGGCACCTTCTGTATTTGCCATTTTTGCTTCCAGCCGAACCAGGTTTTCAATCCCCTGAATCTTTAATTCCGCATTGTCTTCAATCGTGATCAGTCTCTCGTCACTGGGTATAAAATTGGACAGTGCACCTAGAAAGGTTGTTTTTCCACTTCCGGTTCCGCCACCAATGACCATGGAGTATCTTGCCCTGACCAGCGCCTTCAGAAATTCAGCACATTCCAGTGGCAGACTCCCGAGTGCGATCAGTTTTTCCATCGTGATCGGTGTATCCGGAAAACGTCGTATTGTCAGTATCGGACCATTTAATGCCACCGGGCGGACTACCGCATTCACTCTGGCTCCGTTCTCCAGACGGGCATCCACAATAGGCATTGATTCGTTGACCACCCGGTTGCATTTTCCGACGATCTGCTGAATCACGTCTTCCAGCTTCTCTCCGGACGTAAAGGTCTTTTCCCAGCGAGAAAGTTTTCCGGCCCGCTCCACAAATATGGCGTCCGGACCATTTACCATGATCTCTGTCACCGTCTCGTCCTCAATCAGTTCCTGCAGTACATCCAGCTTTCTGACGGAATGAAACAGTTCCTGTCGAAGCTGCACTTTTTCTTTCAGTGAAAGACAGGAATCCCGCATCTTCTCCAGAATCAGTGTATCAATTTCTTCCAGAATCTCTTCATCGCTGAGTTCTCTCGCAAGATCCAGCTTCTCCATCAGAAGGCCACGCAATGTCTGAAAGTTCTGTCTGCTCATACTTCATCCTTTCCGAGCAGCTCTCTGACAAAATCACCCAGTGTTCCCCAGACGAGCTGCTCTGCACGAAACGGTTCTGCCAGGACTTCCTGTCCATACGGCAGATCCAGTTTTACCATACGGGTCAGAACCTGCGGATAATCCCGCATCCCCAGAAGTTCTTCAAACTGTGCCATCTTGCACCGTGACATTTTATCTGTTTTTACAGGCATATACACTGTGGTACACATATCCAGCATCTGAAAAACTTCCTCGATTCCATTTCCTATATCGATCACAATTGCCTCATAAGAACTGTGAAGAATGATCTCCTGTAAAAGACGTTCCCAGTCCTGCCATGATGTTCCTCTGATATCTTCCGGTGACTGTACAGGCGGAATAAAATCCACCTCTCCCATACTCTGTATCATGCTGTTCATCTTCACAGAAATGTTTGTTTTTCCCTGTTTTACAAAATAAAGAAGATCACTGAGGGTATGTGAAAAGTCTTTCTGCATCAGCTCCTTAAATCCGGCATATTCTTCCAGATTCAGATAAAGAACGTTTTTTTCCTTTCCGAGGATCTGCGCCAGTGTCAGTGCAAAGCAAGTCTGAAGACAGCCTCCCAGGGGCGAATATACTCCCAGTATCTCCGTCGTCTTCTTCAATACCGGCAGCTGCACCGGAAGGATCGCCTTCTCCGCACCGTAACAGGCCATCACCTCTCTGACAACGTCAGACGATGCCTGATATTTATACACACCGGTATACTTCTCCAGTTCCTTCGGTTTATTTCCTTCTGTCAGAATTACGATCTTACCGATATCTAGTTCTCCTACTTCACGGCACATTGCCTCCGAAGAAATTAACAGCAACTCCACAGGATTCTTCTTTGCAAATGCCACAAAATTCTCCACGCTGGTAAAGGCCTGGATCTCAAAAGGAATATTCTTTTTCTGATTCAGATAATCCATGAAATTACAGGCATATTCTGCCTCCAGATCACAGACTGCAAAAATTTGTTTCTTCAATACATACCTCCCGCATACAGCATCACACTCATAAAGATCGGAACCGTGAAATGAATATTTTCCCATGCGGCTCCGGTCCGGTAATAAGATTTCCGTTCGCCCGTCCGAATATATGAATTCAGGTATTCCACTAAATATTGGATTCTTTGGCAAAAACCGCCACAAAAGATCAGAATGGCCAGAGAAATAAGCCCTCCTGTCAGAAATGCATACCAGATACATCCCAGAATATGTACCGGTCCCATAATGCTGCCCAGTACACAGAAAAGTTTAATATCCCCCGAACCAAGCATCCGGAAATAAAACAGCCAGCCGAGGATCACCAGTGGAACTCCTGCTCCCGAGATAAAAAGTGCTGCTCCGTTCCATCCTCCACGCCAGAGATCATAAAGAAATCCTGCCAGCAGTGAGATCAGAATCCAGACATTTTTTATTTTCATCTCATACAGATCCATTAAAACAGCAACTCCGGTAATCATCAGCAACAATATTCTGCCGACAATAACACCAACCACACTCCTTTCTGTCTGCAATCATTACAATAAATAAAAAGGGAATCTTCCGTCTGAACCGACGGATCTGAATACCAGAAGATTTCTGGTGAGTCTTATTATAGAACGGTACGGACCCATTTGTAAAGAAGATTCGTTCGTCAAATTCTCTGTATTTCCGACACTGTGCCCATACCCGCCTTATTACTGTTTTCTCCGTTCACGCACTCTCCATTCCAGACTGGCAGTTGCACATTCCCGCTCTCTTCTGTATAATAAAAAGAAGCAGCAGAAAGGAGTCTTCATCATGGAGAAAAACATCAAAAAAATCGAAGATATGTCGCTGAATGCCTGGCCGTCCCATAAAATGGAGCTTTACGATGGCTGGATCCTGCGATTCTCTTATTTCTATACCCACCGTACCAACAGCGTGGAACAATTCGGAAATTCTACACTTCCATGGCGTGAAAAGGTCTCCTACTGCGAAGATGTTTATAAACGTCTGGGATCTCCGGCGATCTTTAAGATCAGTCCGCTGGTGTCCCCGGATTTTGATTATACGCTCGAAAACCGAGGCTATGAGATTCAGCATGTCACAGAAGTCATGACTCTCCATCTGAGTGATGCGCGTCTGGATGCCCCTTATCCATCCGTAACGATCACGGATGAGATTCCGGATATCTGGATCACAAGTCTTTTTGACCTCAAGGGAATGACCAATCCGATCCACCGTGCAGTAGTTCCTTCCATGTACCGTGCCATCCCGAAAGAAACGATCTGTACCTCCATCTGGAAAGAGGGAAAGATCATTGCTACAGGACTCGGCATTCTTGACCGTGACTATATCGGGATCTATGCGATCCATGTAAAAGAAAAATATCGTGGACAGGGATTCGCCCACCAGATCTGCACTGCACTTCTCAGCGAAGGAATGAAAAAAGGTGCCGAAAATGCCTACCTTCAGGTCGTGCAGGGCAATACTGCCGCAAAGCGTCTGTACGCGTCCCTTGGTTTTACTGATGCTTATACTTACTGGTTCCGTGTGCAGCCTGAAGCTGCAGCTCAGAAAGGAGTCTCATGAAAAAGACACTGGTGATCTGTATCGGATCACTTTTTCTTATAACATTGTCCGGCTGTAGTCTGGGCGATATCGTCGATCACTTTACTGCCTCAGACGATGCGCAGGTTCAGGACATTCACCAGGAAAGCACCCGCGTATACATGGATGAGATACGCGGTACACTTCAGAATTTTACCGGTAATCAGCTTACCATTCTCAGTAATTCTGAAACTTATATCTTTGATATTTCCCAGGCAACTCTGGAATGTTCCGACGGAATGATCTGCGGCGATGCAGTCAGTGTGATCTACGAAGGACAGCTCGACAGTACCGATACCGGAACCGTCAAAGCTCTGAAAGTTGTCGATGATTACCACGAAACATCCGAAATAAAAGAAGGCACGACCCGCGGCCAGGTGCAGAGCCTCACCGCCAATTCCATTACGATTAAATCAAAAGGCGGTAAAACAGTTACGTTCCCGATCACCGGAACAGAGCAGTATTATCAGGGCGGAATCAAAGCCGGTAACTGGGTCTATCTGCACTATAAAGGGGACTTTGGTTCTGCTTCTGCCGATAATCCAAATGTACTTGACGGTTCACATATGAAGATCTACAGTGTCTCTGATATTGATCCTCTCAATGTTCCTGCCCCGACACCAACACCGGCTCCGCAGGAAGGTGTAGAAGTCAAACCTGAAAATAAAATACGTGCCGTGATCCAGAGCATTCAGACTAATGTACTTCAGGTGTCTGTCGAAAATACGACTAATGTCCTGAATCTGGATATGTCCGCGATTCCATGCTATTTCAGTGGTGGTATCGAATCCGGCTCACATGTAAACGTAATCTACACCGGTAACTTTAACGGGACAACCCTTGATGGTATCACCGTACTCGGCATTACCGGAGAAGTACCTGAAACCTTAAGTGAACGCAGTACCGGCTTTACCATTTCCGGTCAGATCGTTGCATCTACCGCCAATACCATTACTATTCTTACTTCCGATGGTATGAACATTACCTGTAATACAGAAAGTGCCTCCAACGAATCCACCGGCGGACTTCTCATCGGCAGTTCCGTGAAGATTACTTTTAATCCTGCTGATTCCAGGCAGACCAATATTTATACCGCACTAAAAATAGAAGACCTGTGAGATTTTCTCACAGGCCTTTTTCCTGAAATCAATATACTATTTTCCAAAATTTTATCTCTTAGTACTCTCGCACTATTTTCTCCGGAATCTTTCCCGAATCGTTCTTTCACCTTCCTGCAGCCACTGCCGTACCTCCGCCGAATCACCCAGAATCTGACAAAAGGCTTCATATTCCTGACAGATTCCTTTTCCATGCGAAACCATGTATGCACCCGCATCACTGCCAAGAGCTGTTTTTACCTTTTTCTCAAAAGCAAATCGAACCAGAGCTTCTGCCTGCAGAATGATCGGACGAAGTCCACTGTCTTCATAACGTCCACATCCCAGCAGATTACGTACCGTCACAAGTGTCGGTACCCATACCGTATCACTGTCGGCCAGCATAGAGAGCGTTTCTTTATCCATATAATTTCCATGTTCAAGACTGTCTACGCCAGCCTCGATCGCGGCTCTTGTTCCATAAACACCGTTCGTATGGCTCATGACTGCAAACCCTTCTTCGTGCGCAATATGTACCATCTCTTTTACTTCTTCAGCACTCAGCGGAGTTCCCGTCACTTTCCCGTGATCTTTAAAATCCAGAAGTCCAGTCGTCATGATCTTAATAAAATCTGCACCTGCCTCTCCGGCTTCCAGAACTCTCTGATGAAATTCTTTTAAATTATCAAAGCCACGTCCTACAATGGAGCCATAGTGTCCGTTTTTATGGATAGCAAAAACAGGCATGCGATAATCAATCTCATATTCCGGTGCCAGTTTTGATGCGAGCATTGCTACTCCATAAGAATCACCGCCATCCCGCACAAAAGAAATTCCGGCATCCTGATATGCACGCAGACATCCCCGGACAGCATTTTCATCCACGCCGTCTCTGTGCAGATTTACCGCTGCTCGATAATTCACACCATTCATCAGTGCATGTGCATGACATTCTCCAAACATCTTCCGCCACCTCAGATCACTGTTCGAAGAACTGACGAATCTCTTCTTCGGAAGCTTTAACAGAACCCTGTACAAAGAATGGTTTTCCGCCACCGCGGCCGTTCAGTGCCGCGTTCATTTCTTTTGTAAACTGACGCAGGTCTCCGTTTACTTCTCCAATCGCATATTTATAACTTCCATCGCCATTTGCGGAAAATACAGCACAGCATCCACTGCATTTCTGCATCACGGCATCTGCCATCCTGCGTACCTGATCTGCTTCCAGTCCCTCCTGGAAAAGGAGTACACTTCCTGCATCTTCCCATTTCTTAGCCTCTGCCGCGCAGAGTTCATCAAACATGTGATTTACCTGACCTTTCAGACAGAAGTTCTCTTCCTGCAGACGTGCCACTGCTGCCGCGGTCTCGCCGATTTTTGCAGAAAGTTTCATCGATACCTGTCGGTTCTGATCATTGACCATATTCAGATAATCCATAACTCTTTTTCCACAGATCATTGTCAGGCGGATTCCCTCATGGAAGTTTTCTACAGTCAGAATCTTGACTGCTCCGATCTCTCCGGTATGCGTCACATGTGTTCCGCAGCATGCACAGAGGTCTGAGCCAGGGAAACGTACCAGACGCACCTGTCCGGTCAGTTCTTTTTTACTTCGGTAATCCAGTTTGTCCAGTTCTTCTCTGGATGGACAGGTAATCTCCACTTCGCTGTTTTCCCAGATCTTACGGTTTGTTTCTGCCTCGATCTCGACAAGCTGCGCTTCTGTCAGTACACCACTTAAGTCAACTGTGATCACATCACTGCTCATATGAAATCCAACATTGTCGTATCCGTAAGCTTCGTGTACAAGTCCGCTGACAATATGCTCACCGGAATGCTGCTGCATCAGGTCAAATCTTCTGTCCCAGTCAATCTTTCCGTTTACTTCACTGCCTGCCTCGATTGCTTCTTTTGTATAATGGATGATTTCTCCGTTTTTCTCATGTACTTCAACTACTTCCACATCATTCAGTGTACCCAGATCATATGGCTGTCCGCCGCCTTCCGGATAAAAAGCTGTCTGATCCAGAATGATCTCATAGCCTTTTTTTCCTTCTCTGCATTCCAGAACTTTTGCAGTAAATTCTTTTGTATATACATCTTCATAATACAATTTTCTTGTCTCACTCATGATGTCGTTACCTTCTTTCCTGTTCATTACTCCAAAAAGATTATCTTTTTCGCACTTTAGTATAACACAGCTTCACTTTCCTGAACAGAAAATCCCGCGTACAAAATCAATTTTCTGCACTGGAAACCTTTTACCGCAACGAAAAAAGACAGGCGAGCGTTACGCATCGTCTGCCTTCTTTCGTTTTATTTTTATTTAAAAACAAGGGCGTATTTATCAACACTGATCTGTGCTTTTCCTTCTGCAGCAAAGCTGATATTATCTGCATCCTGTGGAGTGAAGAGCACCATGGTAGCTGTCTGGCTGCCGTCATTGATAAAGATCTCAACACTGAATCTGTCCATAAGAATTCTTAAAGTTACTTCACCTGCCACCGGTTTTACCTGGATATCTCTTGTATGGAGGATGTCATACATATATCCGCTGCGGCTGCGGTCAAGGGAAAGTACTTCTTTCACCGGATCATAAGTGATCGTAGAATCATAAGTTTCATCAGCTGCAAGTTTCATCGTAAACTTCTTAAATTCGTCTGTGACTTTGAGTTTCACGGTCATATCAAGAACTCGTCCGTCCACTTCATTCAGAACTGTTTCATCTGAAATCTCGACATTCTCATAGTGAACATGCTCACCACGATAATTTTCAATCTCTCTTACAGGCTGCTGGATCAGTTTACCATTTCGGTAGTTGATCTCTCTCGGAACCGTCATCTGTCCGAAATATTTTGCTCCATCCGGAACAAATTTTGAGTTCGGCCATGCCTGCATCCACGCGATCATCACACGTCTTCCATCCGGTGTCAGCATAGTCTGCGGTGCATAGAAATCGATACCGCTGTCAAGAGGCTGTACATCTTCTCTGACAAACTGATGTGTCTTTTTATCATAAGTTCCGGTCAGATAGATAACACTATGGCCTACGTGGAATTTCAGGCCTTCCGGCATCATTGCCATTGGACTTACGACCAGCACATGTTTTCCGTCCACTTCGTAGAAGTCCGGGCATTCCCACATTCCGCCGAGTTTCTTATCGCTGTGATCCAGGACGGTCACATACTGCCATTCAAAAGCATCTGCACTCTTGAAAAGAAGAATACGGCTGTTTCCGTCATCTGTCATATTGGCAACTGCCGCATAATAGAATCCGTCATCTTCTTTCCAGATCTTTGGATCACGGAAATCTACTTTACTTCCGCCTGCCGGGATATCCTCACCGGTAATGACCGGATTCTTTTCATATTTCTCATAATTTACACCATCACCAACAGCCATGCACTGTGTCTGATGTGTCGGAAGTTCACCATTAGCCATCGGAATATCACTTACATATCCAACGCCTGTATACATCAGAAGGTGACGTCCATCCGGGAGCTCCAGGCCGCTTCCGGAGAAGCAGCCGAAGTTGTCATAAGATTCTTCCGGAGCCATAGCGACCGGAAGACGGTCCCATTTCAGAAGATCCTTACTGGTCACATGGCCCCAGTGCATCGGTCCCCACTGGTTTGAATATGGATGATACTGATAAAACAGGTGATATTCATCTTTATAAAATGAAAATCCATTTGGATCATTGATCCATCCGGCGCCGCCGGTTACATGATAGCAGGGACGTTCTTCCGGAGAAATTTTCTTTAACTGTTCCTGCTCAAATTCTCTTGCTTTCTGTAATTTCTCTGTATTCATAATCTGTTCTCTCCCTGTAGTTTTATGGATTTCCTGAAGCTGCATCAGCCTTTGATACCAGAAGATGCAATACCTTCTACATAGTATTTCTGCATGAAGATGAACATGATGATCATCGGAATCGCAGATACTACCAGAGCTGCCATGATCGCGCTGTAGTGAACCGGTTTGGTTCCGAAGAAAGACTGTACTGCAAGCTGGATTGTACGTTTATCCTCACCTGTCATTACAAGGAATGGCCACATGAAGTCGTTCCAGTGAGATACGAAATCAAGGATAAATACAGTTGCATATACAGTTTTTGAGATCGGCATAACAATCTGGAAGAAGGTTCTGACCGGACTGCATCCATCAATAGCAGCTGCCTCGATCAGGTCATCCGGAACATCGCAGAAGAACTGCCGGAACATGTAAATAGAGAAACATTTTGCAATAAACGGAACAACCAGAGCTGCCAGTGTATTGACCCAGCCAAGCTGAGACATCTCTATGTACAGAGGGAGCATGATAGCTTCCATCGGGAGTACCATCAGTGCGATAACCAGGTTCAGGATTGCTTTTTTACCACGGAATTCAAATTTTGCCAGAGCATAACCACACATGGAGTTTACAAGCAGATCAAAAATCAGGATCAGTGCAATGTAAAGCAGTGTGTTCTTAAATACCTGCGGAAGGTTCAGTCTGGAGAATACTTCTGCGTAGTTGTCCAGAGATGCCTGTACCGGCAGGAACGTTGTCAGGGATGACATATTTGAGAAGATTTTTGCTTCCGGTTTCAGAGATGCGGAAATCATCCAGATCAGAGGTGATACAAAAATGATTCCGATTACAATATTTGCAAAGTAAAACATAAATTTACCAAACTTTGCGGAAAATTTCATTGATTTTGTCATATTCGTATCCTCCTTTCTCAGTCTGTTGCCGCTGTAACTTTCTTCATTGCCATGGACATGCATACAACGATCACAAAGAATACAGTCGCAATAGAGCAGGCATAACCAAAGTTACCTTTCTGGAAGCCCTGGTCGTAAATGTAGTAAACCAGCGTCTTTGTGGAGTTCTTCGGGCCGCCTTTTGTCATGATGTATGGCTGTGTGAAGAGTTTCATTGCCTGGATCATAGTGATCATGATTACGTATTTAATGGTTCCTTTCAGTCCCGGAAGGGTGATATAAAGGAACTGTTTGAATTTTGTAGCACCGTCTACAGAAGCTGCCTCGTACTGATCTCTCGGGATTCCCTGAAGACCTGCCAGGAAGATCATCATCTGATAACCGGCACCCTGCCATGCAGACATGAAGATGATAGAATTCATCGCTGTATTGGCATCACTCAGAAATTTGATCGGGCTCATTCCAAGAGATACAAGAATGGAGTTGATCAGACCTGTGTTCGGGTTTGCATTGTAAAGTACAGACCACAGTACGGAGATAACTACCATAGAAGTAAGCTGTGGAGCGAAGTACATGGTACGGAAAATAGAAACTCCGCGGAATTTCTTTGAGACAAGAAGCGCCAGACCAAGTGCAAGCGCACACTGACACGGTACAACGATAACCGTAAAGTAAACGGTATTTTTCAGTGCTGCCCAGAAATTCTTATCTTCAAAAAGTTTCTTGTAGTTGTCGAAAGCGATAAAGCTTGTAGCATCCGGTCTCATAATCTGATATTTAAATCCGGAGAAATATACGGTATAGATCATCGGTACTACAAGGAATGCGATCAGAAGGATCACTGCCGGAGCAACAAACAGATATGCTGCACGTCTTTCGTCACGCTTACGGCCGCTGAGCTTAGTCTTATTCATAACCTTTCCCCCTTGTTTTTAAAAAGGATTTTTCCTGAAATAAATCTTTACACAGATACAGCCGCACCGCAGAGCGATGCGGCTGTAAGTCCTGCATTTCTACTGTTTATTATTCAGCGTAGTATGTCTCATAGACTTCTGTAAAGGTATCAGATACTGTGTCCAGTTCGCTCTGGATGTAGTCATTATCAACCTCACCTGTACTGGAAGCGTCAGAGAAGATATTTGTCAGAGCTTCAGCAAATGCAGAGGAGAAAGTTGCATAGGAAGGTGTTCTAGGACGCGGAACTGCTGTGTTCTCAAGCTGCTCTTTGAACAGGGCGCGTGCACCTTCTTTGTAGTCTGCCATTGCTTCGTTATCATAAGCAGAAGTACGTGTTGCCGGTTTTGCGATAGCTGCTGCATAAGTAGCAACGTTATCAGTGTTCATCAGCCATGCAAGGAATTCGCCGGCTGCATCTACGTTTTCACAATCCTTGCTGATTGCTGCGGACCAGTCACCACATGGGGAAACAGCTTCTTTTGTATCATCATTTACCGGATAGTATGTTACGCCCCAGTCAAAGTCTGCACTCTTTTCAAGAGTTGCTACATCCCAGGAACCACCAAGCATTGTTGCACACGCACCGTTAAGGAACTCGTCTGTGATCGGCTCAATGTTTGCATATCCTTTTGCGATAAGATCTGCAAGCCATGCAGTTGTGCTTACAGCTTCTTCACTGTTTACATATCCGTCTG
>CAVBPN010000250.1:0-4685 GCA_963597235.1 bacterium | reverse complement strand
ACCGGCTGATTGATCTTATCCAGCTTTGAATTCAGCTGCCCGTATACATACAGACCGCCGATAAACAGCAGAAGAACAATGATTTCAACAGCAAATAGTATCTTTTTTGTTTTTGACTTAGGTCTTGCCATCTTCTTTCCCCTTATCTTTTAATATGCATTTTTATTTATGAACCCTTTGAAAATCGTCAGGAACAATATCTTGATATCAAATCCGATCGACCAGTTCTCTATATAATAAAGATCGCAGTCGATACGTTTCCGGATCGAGGTATCTCCCCGGTATCCGTTTACCTGAGCCCATCCGGTAAGTCCCGGACGCACCTGATGTTTTACCATGTATCGCGGAATTTCCTCACGGAATTTCTCAACAAAAAACGGTCGTTCCGGTCTTGGGCCAACCAGGCTCATATCGCCTTTCAGAATATTGAACAGCTGAGGAAGCTCATCAATACTGGTCCGCCTCATAAACTTTCCGATTCCGGTTACCCTTGGATCATTTTTGACCGTCCAGGCTTTCTTTTCTTCAGCCTCCGGCTGTATCTCCATGGAGCGGAATTTATACATCCAGAACGTCTTATTATGAAGTCCGACACGCTCCTGTCTGTAAATGAGCGGTCCCGGTGATGTCAGTTTAATGAGGATACACACCAGAAGCATGACCGGCGAAGAAACAATGATCGCCATAATAGAACCAACGATATCCATCAGTCTCTTTACCATCGAGTTAAATGTATTACTCAGCGGAACATATCGGATATTGATCACCGGAAGTCCCAGTATATCTTCTGTATACGGTTTCGTAGGAATGATCTTATTGTAATCCGGTATAAACTTTGTATGCACACCGGATTTCTCGCACATTCCAACGATTTCTTCCAGTCGGTAATATTCACTCAGTCCCAGCGTGATTGCAATCTCATCCAGCCTGTTCGCAGGAAGTATCACAGAAAGGTTTGCGATACGTCCGATCACCTTGATGCCATTATAGACAGTTCCCGCAGGAACATTGTCATCAAGGATTCCTCTGACAACATAACCCCACTGCGGATTCTGCTGAATTCTGTCAATATATTCTTCCGCCGCACGGCTGTAGCCTACCAGTATCATCTGCTTCTGATTGAGTCCACGCTTTCGCATATTGCGCAGCATAGAAAAGATAAATAACCGTACTCCCCATTCTGCAAAAATATTGATCACACAGAAAATATAAACAGTCAGTCGTGAAAAATCCGACTCTCCCATCATATAAAGGCTGAATACAACCAGCAGAAGTCCAAGTACATTTGCCTTAATGATATTTGCAAGGACCAGCCTGCGTCCCTGCATGTGCAGCGGCTCATACAATGTAAACGCCTGATACAACAGCAGGTAGCCCGGTATGATAAATACCAGTGCAAACATATACTCTTCAAAAGCAAGCGCCCGAACTGCCGAATAGGAAAACGGTCCGATAAAACGGATCATCCAGGCGAGTATATAGGTAACAGCAATGACAATGGCGTCAATCAACATCTGGAGACGACTGAAATTCTTCTGATTGTCCTGAATCAACCTCTGTCACCTCTATCCATTTCATTGTGCTTTAAGCGTTACTGTCCATTCCGCAGACGGATCACTCCATCTTCTGCTCCCGGACAGACACGTTTATATTATAATAGTTGTTCTTCAAAATCAATAAAATCTTAACTTTTATTATATAAAATTTCCATAAACCGCTGTAAAATCAACTTGCTGTTCACTCTGTTTTCAACTGTCAGGAGATGCTGACAGACATTATGCACGCAGTCTGCGGAACATGTTTTCCCACAGTTCCAGCTGAATTTTACAGTAATTTGGAAGATGTTTAAACGAGAACGGAACCTTCTTATGGTTCATGCTGATGGAAAATCCATTCTTGATACCAGCCAGATATTCCCTTCCCATTCCCTTTACGGCAAAGAACAGAAACTTGATCAGAAAGCCCGCTGCCAGAAACGGCAGATTCAGGATGATCTGAAGAAGCGGCATGTTCTTATATA
The DNA here is from genome assembly GCA_963597235.1 of bacterium. Taxonomy (GTDB): domain Bacteria; phylum Bacillota; class Clostridia; order Lachnospirales; family Lachnospiraceae; genus Blautia_A. Next base: position 2,665 of record CAVBPN010000250.1, on the reverse strand, counting down.
TAAGATAGATATTATTTCGGGAAGAATATCTCGTTTTAAAATGATTATATCGGGAACCGCTCGTACCGCTTCCTACATGATATACGATTGCTTCCGGTGCATACCAGTTCTCGTAGCCATAGATTCTTGCACGATATCCGATATCCGTATCTTCCAGATATGCAAAATGTTCTTCATCAAAATATCCGATCTTTTCCATGATCTTTTTACGGTAAATGGCTGCACCGCCACAGGCTGAAAAAATCTTCTCTTCATTCTGATATAGATCGATATCTTTTCCTTTTCCCCTTGCAAAAGACCAGCCAAGTGCACAGTAATAATTCCCGGCATCATCCAGCTTATCCCTGTCATGATACTGAACCATTCTTGCCGCACATGAAAACGCTTTTTTATGTCTTCGTATGGAAAGCAGCATCTGCTCTACAAAATCTTCCTTTACTTCTGTATCATTATTCAGAAGCAGTACATACGGTGCTTTTGATGCCTTTATTCCCTCATTGACCGCTCTGCAGAACCCAAAGTTCTCCGGCAGTTCAATGATGTGTACCCACGGATAATTTGCCGTTACAAAAGAACAGCTCCCGTCCGCAGACCCATTATCTACCAGGATCACTTCAAAATTTTTCAGTGTCTGTCCTTCCAGACTTCCCAGAACACTGTCCAGAAACGCAATTCCATTAAAATTCGGTATGATCACCGATACTTCCATATTTTCTCCTATCTGTTTTCTTTCTCTTTCAGATTCATTCCCTTCAATGGACGAAGTGAATAATTCCATTTCGAAAGTGAAAGGTTCTTATTATAATACGGGTCTCCTTTTTTAAGGATATCAATCCAGTGGCAGCGGATATACTCTATCTCCTCCTGGAAACGCCGTACTTTTTCTTCGCTGTCCTCTGCCCCTCTTGTCTTTGATTCCATGTGATACAACTGTACATACGGATCATAAACGATCAGTCTTCCGGTCTCTCTGACCTTCAGGCATAAATCCACGTCATTAAAAGCAACCGACAGCTTTTCTGTAAATCCGCCGACTTCCTCGAATGCTTCTTTTTTCATCATCATACACGCGGCAGTAACTGCACTCATATCCTGCAGGATTGAAGCCTTATGCAGATAACCGGTACGATTTGCCGGCATGTCCACAAACATATGCCCTGCAATTCCACCAATACCTATCACACAGCCGGCATGCTGAATCGTATTATCCGGATAGATCAGCTTCACACCGACAGCTCCGACTTCTTTACGTTGGCACATTCCGAGCATTTCTGTCAGCCATTCCTCTGTAATGATCGTCACATCATTATTCAGAAACAGCAGATATTCTCCGTTTGCATGTTCCACTCCGTAATTATTGATCGCAGAATAATTGAATTCTTTCTTCCAGCGGAGAAGACGGATCTTCGGATCCTCCGACAGTTCTTCGTAATATTTAAATATCTCATCAGAAGTACTGTTGTTTTCGATAATGATGATCTCATAATTCTGATATTTTGTTTTTTCTCTGACCGATTCGATACATGCACGGAGAGCTTCTGTCTCATCTTTATTCGGAATAATAATAGAAACAAGCGGCTCTCCCTGAACCGGATACTGTACCCGGAAAAATCCGAGATCCGGTGTATGAGTCACTGTTCCCTCAACACCGGTTCTTTTAAGATGTGCTTCGATCGCACGTCTTCCTGCTTCGAACGCATACATCTTACTTGCCGGATTATCTGCCGTAGATGCCTTATGCGTACGCCAGTGATAAAGGATCTCCGAAACGTGTCCGATCTTATCTGCCTCTTCCACACAGCGGAAAATAAAATCATGATCCTGTGCTCCGTCAAACTCCTGTCGGAAGCCTCCGACCTTACGGATCACAGACTGTCTCACCACAAAGAAATGGCAGATGTAGTTATTGGAACGCAGAAGATCCAGATTAAAGTCCGGTTTCAGATGTGGCTGAAAATGTTCGCTCAGATCTGTTGTTACTTTATCTTCATCTGTATATACGGCATCCAGCCCCGGATCCTTCTCCAAAGCCAGTGCGATCTCATAAAGTGCATTCGGGGCAAGCAGATCATCATGATCCAGAATACCGGTGAAGTCGCCCTTTGTCATCTCAAGTGCAGCGTTCGTATTTCCTGCAATTCCAAGATTATCTTTTAATTCCTGTACACGTATACGGCTGTCTTTCTGTGTATATTCGGAAAGTACCTGCTTCATCTGTTCATCTTCCGGACTTCCGTTCGCAATACACAGTTCCCAGTTTTTATACGTCTGTGCCAGCAGTGAATCGATCATCTGTCGAAGAAAAAGCTCTGGTGTATGATATGCCGGAACAGCAACACTGATCAGCGGCTCACTGGAAAATCTGTGATCTCTCTGCTTCTCAAGTTCTGCTTCATCCGGTTTATAAGCTTCATACCACGGACCATACGGAACTTCTTCCGGTTCAAAACGTTCATGGAGTCTGATCCAGAATTCTTTCGGGCCATAATGTTTAAAATAGCGTAGCCCCTTCTTGATCGTATAAGGATTGAGTTTCTTCAGCATCCTTCCCCATTCGATATGTCCTGACACATCTTTATTTTTATTCATACTTTATTTTACACTCTCAGGTTATGTTTTTATTTTTACTTACAGTCAGTTCTGTTTTACTATAATCGGATTTATT
>CAVBPN010000249.1:0-4623 GCA_963597235.1 bacterium | reverse complement strand
GATATGAGGCGGACGATGCCGATGAAGTCAATGAATATTTTGCACTGAATGTAGATCCGACAGCCAGACCACTGGTGGTCAATGTGGATTATAATGAGGCGACGTTCCAGATTACGAAGGATATCCTTGCTGTGGAAAACGGCACAAAAAAAGAAGAAAGCCTCAGCGCTATAGAACAGTCTTACTATGACGCATGCGAGAACTTTCTTCATGGAAAATCTTCAACTCCTGAGGACTGGGCAGCATATAAATCAAGGATTTCCGCAGTCGGTCTTCTTGTTGACGGAGGCTACCAGTCAGGAGAAAGAAAATATCTTGATGATACTGATGGTGAGATTCCGAAATCCCTCCAGCAGCTTGAAAAAGATACATTCATTCAGATCATCATGGGTGTGAAACCAATCACTTATTTCGATACCTTCGTACAGGAATGGTATGAGCAGGGCGGCGAAGAGCTGACTGAACAGATTCGAAGATCCAATCCTGGAGAGTGATCATTCTCCAAGATGCCAGATATCGTCGTTGTATTCTTTAATGGTCCTGTCTGAAGAGAAGAATCCTGCTTCTGCAATATTGACCAGTGTTTTGCGGTTCCAGCCTTCCGAATCAACAGCATAATCTTTCATTGCCTGCTCTTTGCGGACAATATATGCATTGAAGTCCGGAAGTGTCTGGAACCAGTCTTTATTGATCAGCTCATCCTGGAGACGTTTCAGATGCTCTGCATCCCCATATTTCAGCATTTCTTCACTGGCCAGGAAATCAATTGCACGGTGCAGATTCGGATCCGCTTCATACCAGTCTCTTGCACAGTAGTCACCGGTTGCATAGCGGTGGACGACCTGTTTACTGCTCTGTCCGAAGATATAGATATTATCATTTCCGACAGCTTCTGAAATTTCTACATTGGCACCGTCCATGGTTCCGAGTGTCAGGGCACCATTCAGCATGAATTTCATATTTCCGGTTCCGGAAGCTTCCTTGGAGGCAAGGCTGATCTGCTCAGAAAGGTCACATGCCGGAACCATCATTTCTGCGGCGGAAACATTGTAGTTTTCCACAAAAGCAAGCTGCAGATAGTTAGAAACAACCGAATCTTCACGGATGACTTGGGATAAGGTCAGAAGACCATGGATGATATCCTTGGCAATGATATAGGCAGGAGCTGCTTTTGCGCCAAAGATGCTGACTAACGGAGTTGCCGGAGTATGTCCTGCTTTAATCTCAAGGTATTCATGGATCAGGAACAGCAGATTCAGCTGCTGACGTTTATATTCATGAAGACGCTTGGACTGGATTGAAAACATGGCATTGGTGTTCAGGGGGATTCCCTGCTTTGCTTCTAACCAGTCAGCAAGTGCTTCTTTATTTGTTTTTTTGATATTGCTGAGCTTTTTCAGGACTTCTGTGTCGTTTGTATAATTCAGAAGCTTTTTCAGTTCGGAAGCATCTTTTTTGAAGCCGCTCCCGATCAGAGATTCGATTTCATCAGTCAGAGACGGATTGCATTTCAGAAGCCAGCGGCGGAAGGTGATGCCGTTTGTCTTATTATTGAATTTTTCAGGATACAGATGATAGAATCCGGAAAGTTCGCTTTCTTTCAGAATCTGGGTATGCAGAGTTGCAACACCATTCGTGGAATGGGAAAAATGGATATCCATATGTGCCATATGCACGACCTGATTCTGGTCAATGATGGAAAGAGAAGCATCATTGGTACGGCTTTTTGCAAGAGCATCCAGTTTTTCGATGATCGGCATAAGCTGCGGAACAACGGTATCGAGATAATGGCGCGGCCATTTTTCCAGAGCTTCTGCGAGAATCGTGTGGTTGGTGTAAGCACAGGTTTTTGTTACGATCTGGACTGCTTCATCAAAATCGATTCCATGCTCACCGAGGAGGCGGATCAGTTCCAGGATGACCATGCTCGGATGTGTGTCGTTGATCTGAATTGCTGCATAATCCGCAAGGTCATGGTAATTGCATCCACGGTCAGTGCATTCTTTAAGAATCAGCTGAGCACCTGCAGAAACCATGAAATACTGCTGATAGATACGAAGCAGACGGCCATCCTCATCTGAATCATCCGGGTAAAGGAAAAGAGTCAGGTTTCTGGCAATATCTTTTTTGTCAAAAGAAATACCTTCACCGATTACAGACTCATCTACGGAATCCAGATCAAACAGGTTCAGCATATTGATCCTGCCTTCATAACCGGTAACCGGGAGTTTATAAAGTCTTGCGGAGTAAGTGTTTCCTGCAAGTGAAACCGGAAAAATGGTATCCGTAGCTTTTGCAGCACACTGGTCGGTCAGCCAGAAATCAGGAGTTTCGTTCTGGATATTGTTCTTGAAATTCTGATGGAAAAGACCGCAGTGATAACGAAGACCGACACCATCACCAGGAAGATTTAAAGTTGCAAGGCTGTCAAGAAAACATGCGGCAAGTCGACCGAGACCACCATTTCCAAGGCTTGGTTCTGGCTCCTGCTCTTCGATATCGGCAAGTGACTTTCCGGCATCAGCGAGGGTTTCACGGACTTCATCATACAGACCGAGGTTGATCAGATTATTGGAAAGAAGTTTACCGATCAGGAATTCTGCAGAAATGTAATAGAGTTTTCTGCCGGTTACTGTTTTTTCGTACTTTGGGCTCTGTTCATCTACAAGTTTCAGAAGAGCAGAATAAAGTTCAGCGTCAGAAGCAACGGTAATATCTTTTTTACAAAGTTCATTCAATGTTTCTTTCATGGATTTACTCATAAGAGCGGCTCCTTTCATTATAAGAAAATGATCATAGTTGTTCGTAACTTTTTAACTGCTTTATTTATACCACAGACGGTTCTGCATTTCTTGTCGAAAGCGTGCAAGAAATGATACTATCCTATCATTGAGGCGAAAATATATGGAAAATAAAAATGCTACAACTTATCAGGAAACAAAAAAGCATGGCAGCCGATTGTTTCCGTTTAATATTTATCCCTGCACGATTCCGCTGGATTTCCCTGCAGTCCCGTTGCACTGGCATAAAGAGATGGAACTGATCTACATAAAAAAGGGAAAAGGTCAGATCCAGCTCGAAAGACAGAATTATGAAGGAGCTCCCGGAGATATTTTTGTGGTGACACCGGGAGCATTTCATTCCATCCATAGAATAAAAGGATATTCCATGGAGTATGAAAATATTATATTTGAGATGGATTATCTTGGAGAAGGTGCGGCAGATCTCTGTTCCGGTGAATTCCTTGTTCCTCTTGCAGCAGGAAAACTGTTTGCACCGGCGAGAATCCGGGCGGGGGAAGAAATGTATGATCTTTTAAAAAGATGCCTTGTGCAGATGGAAGAATTATGTGAAACAAAAGAGACTGCCTATGAGCTTGGGGTGAAAGCTGCCGTTCTGCAGATGATCTTTCTTCTTATAAGAAAGTATCCTTCTATGGAAGCAGTTTCTTCGCAGGACAGGGAGCGGTTAAAAGAAGTGCTCCAGGAGATTCAGGAAAAAAGCAGTGAAAATCTTTCAGTAGCGGATATGGCGGAGTTCTGCGGATGGAGCAGCAGTCATTTTATGCGCTGGTTTAAGAAGATGACGGGAGACAGTTTTACTTCCTATGTAAATGACAGGCGACTCGCAGAAGCAGTGGAGGCACTGCGACAGACGGATGATAAGATCTTGTCGATTTCCCAGGATGCAGGCTTTTCCAATCTGTCAAATTTTAATCGTCAGTTTAAGAAGCGATATGGGGTTACTCCCAGAGAATATCGCGAAATGATAGGAATATAACAAAATCAACTGCGGAGCAGTTATTTTGTTATGAGCAAGTAGCAAAGCGGATTGCGAATATCCGCTGTATGACGAAAAAAGTCGAAAATATGCGATAAATTCAGCCCTTTGAAGTGATATTTATGCTCGTTTTTTGTTGAAAATAGATTGTGTAAATGATATATTTTGGCAAAACAGGAAAATAAAAGCAGACAAAAAGGAAAGTATGAATGGAGAAAAGAAAAGGGTTAAGAGAAGGATTTGTTGGAATAGTGGGGCTGTTGGCGGTAACGGCAATTTTGCTGAACGGGTGTGCAGGAAAAGCTTCCGAATCAAAGAATGCGCAAAACCTGCCTGAAATAATTGTGGGAAGCGACGATTATCCACCATTTAATTATTCAGATGAAAACGGACAGCCAACAGGGATTGATGTAGATCTGGCGAAAGAAGCATTTGGCAGAATGGGGTATCAGGCTGTTTTTAAGCAGATCAACTGGGAGGAAAAGCAGGATCTGCTGGAAGACGGGGAGATTGACTGTATCTGGGGAAGCTTCAGCATTGACGGCCGTGAGAAAGAATATAAATGGGCCGGTCCATATATGGTCAGTCGGCAGGTCGTAGCGGTCAATGAAGAAAGTGATATTTATACTCTGCAGGATCTGGAAGGAAAACGGATTGCGGTACAGTCTACGACAAAGCCGGAAGAGATTTTTCAAAACCATGAAGATGAGAGGCTGCCTGCCCTGAAAGAAATATTTTCCATGCAGAACCGGGAACTGATCTATCCGTTTCTCAGCAAAGGATATGCAGATGCTGTGGCAGCACATGAGACGGCAATCCTTCAATATATGAAGGATTATGATC
>CAVBPN010000248.1:11615-17822 GCA_963597235.1 bacterium | reverse complement strand
ATCTCCGAGTCTGTAGAACAAAATACAGTCTTTGTAACTTTCTTTTGGCTTACAATACTCTCTCATCATCGGTGACATTGCCATCGTTTTATAATTCTCCTCTACTGTTCACTCTATTATCAGTCATAGTCAATTAATTATAATAGCATGTTTGATGTTTCGATGCAAGACGACGAACTTCGAGATTTTGAGAAAATTCCTACGCTGGTAGAATTTTCTTTACAAAAAACCTGAAACTCATGCTATACTTATAGAAAATGATCATTACACATAAAAGAGGTAATTTCTATGAAATACAGAGACGAGATTCATATCGCACTCATGGCCCTCATTTTCTCATGTGCCATGTTTGCAGTCTACGCAGTTGTCCCAAAAGATGCTGCAGTTGCCGCAAAAGCGAAGGCTACCGTTAAAGAGGCACCTGAGACAGCCGCAGAAGCAGAGGCACTTCGTTCCAGCCAGGATGACGATGCCGGATTTAATATCTATACAGAAGACAGTAATTATGACTATGATGACTCTTCTGATTCTTCGGACAATACTGTTTCCTCTGATCAGACGACTTATGATCCGGGGACAGATTCTTCGGATTCAGAGGATACTTCTGACAATGATGTTGCTGATGAAGGTACTTCCGACCAGGGTGGTTATGATTCTTCAGACCAGATTGATTATCCTTCTGATGATGGATCCGGTGACACCACAATTGATAATGGTGATGGTGGTTATGATCCTTCACAGGATAATGGCGATTATTCCGGCGACACCAGTAGCGAAGATACTTCTGGTAATTCTGACACCTCCGACAATGCACCTTTTGATATCACTACCGAAGACAGTAATTATTAAAAGATAAAAAGAAAGGCAATGAGTACATTTTTAAAATACTCAAAGCCTTTCTTTTTTATAAATTTTTATAACTCATTCAATTACAATTACTGATTCTGTGTCCCGGTAAATCTGCAGTTTGAAAACAGTTCATTTACTGCGCTCTCATATACCACACATCTCTCACTTTTTTTGATCTTCTTGGCATATTTCTTACTGTCCTCGAACATCGGTGCCAGATAAAACCAGAGTTCTTTCATTTTAAAAAGAACATTTCTGTCTCCGGACACCTCCTCACGATATGTATGATACAGAAGATCATGAAATTTCCGAATATCTGACTGGTCTGCTGCTTTTCCGCCTTTTATCTCACGGGCAAGAGACGGGGCTGCAAGAACGCCTCGTCCCATCATAAAACATTCCACATCCGGGAAGCGTTCACGAATCTTTCTGAAATCATCCACAGAAAAGATATCGCCATTGTAACATACAGGATTCCTGCTGCCAGCCAATGCTTCTCCAAACACATCCAGATTCGGAGTATTTTTGTAGAAATCTTTCTGTATTCTCGGATGAATGATCAGCTCTTCCATTGGAAAACGATTATAAATCTCTATCAGATGTGAAAATCCATCTGCATCTTCCATCCCCAGACGCGTTTTCACCGATATCTTCATGTCCGTTCCATTGAAAATCTTATCCAGAAACTCTTCCAGTTCTTCCGGATGATCAAGGAAACCGGCTCCACAGCCCTTCGTCACTACTGTCTTTGACGGACAGCCAAGATTCAGATTTATTTCCTGATATCCATAGTCCCGAAGCTGATTCGCAGTACGAATAAAATCATCTGCGTTTCGAGTCAGAATCTGCGGAACCGCATACATCCCTGCATTATTCTCCGGTGAGATGTCTTTCTTCTCTCTCCCACTGAAATTCAGATTCTGTTTTGCCCTGATAAAAGGAATAAAATATTTATCGAACCCGTCAAAACACTGGTACAGTGCCTTGCGGTAAATATAACTGGTAATTCCCTCCAGTGGTGCAAGATATAATTTCATAAATTATAAGTTTCCAAGGTCTACCTTGTATTCGTCAGAACCTTCCTGATTTACTGTATAGTATGCAGCTCTTCTTTCTGCATTGATATAAATGCAGATATCTCCTGTCAGTCCCTTGTCCGCAACAGCTTTCTTAACAGCTTTCTCTACATCTTTCAGAGATACATTAGTCTCAAAGATCTCAAGAGATACTTCTTTTACTCTTGCGCCTGCTGCTTTACGAACAGCCTTTGTTGCAGTCTTGGTAGCTGTCTTAGTTGCAGTCTTTACAGTTTTTTCTGCTTTCTGAACTGCTTCCGGAGCTTTTGCAACAACTTCTTTTACAACTTCTGCTGTTTTTTCAGCCGGTGCGGATTCTTCTACTTTTTTAGCTGCCGCCTTTACTGTTTCTTTAACTTTTGTTGCTGTTTCTGTGATTGCTTCTGTTGACTTTGCTGTAGTTTTTACACTTTTTTTCCTCATAATATTTTCCTCCTGTAAACAATTACAACTACTCTGTTGTTGTATCGCTCCTTCGTAACAGTACCACAAAACATTGCGACCTGTCAAATTTATCCATATTTTATTTACTTATTCTTCCACCAGTGATCCCATGTAATAAAATCCATGACATTCATCCAGACTTACTTTTACATACTTACCAAGAAGATCTGCTGTTCCGGGAAAATGTACAAGAAGATTGTATTCTGTTCTTCCTGTGAATATTCCTTTTTCTTTACTTTCTTCTTCTACCAGAACTTCCTGCACGGAACCTTCGAATCTTGAAGAACGCTTACGGCCTTCCTGCTGTACCAGCGCAAGCAGACGGTTAAAACGTTCTTTCGCAACATCCTGTGGTATCTGATTGTCCATTTCTGCAGCAGGCGTATCGCTTCTCTTGGAATACAGGAATGTAAATGCAGTATCATATCCACATTTTGAGACGACATCCAGAGTCTCCTGGAAATCTTCTTCTGTCTCACCCGGGAAACCGACAATAATATCCGTTGTCAGAGAAATATCCGGAATTGCCGTGCGGATCTGTTCTACCAGGTTCAGATATTTTTCTTTATCATAGCGTCTGTTCATAATTTTCAGAACACGACTGCTTCCTGACTGTAACGGCAGGTGCAGATGATGACAGATTTTCTTACTCTTTGCCATGGCCGCGATCAGCTCATCAGAAAGATCCTTCGGGTGGGAAGTCATGAACCGGATACGTTTCAGTCCTTCTACGTCCTCCAGCATTTCCAGAAGCTGTGCAAATGTTATCGGATGCTCCAGTGTCTTGCCATAAGAGTTTACATTCTGTCCCAGAAGCATAACCTCAGATACTCCGTCTGCAACCAGACGTTTCACTTCTTTAACAATTGCCTCCGGCTCACGGCTGCGCTCACGTCCACGTACATATGGAACAATACAGTAGCTGCAGAAATTATTACAGCCAAACATGATATTGACACCGGATTTAAATGTATAATTTCTTTCTGTCGGAAGATCCTCAACAATCTGATCTGTGCCTTCCCAGATATCTACGATCTGCTGTTCAGACAGGAGCATTTCATAAAAAAGCTCTGCATACTTGAAAATGTTATGCGTACCAAATACCAGATTAACAAATGGATAGGATTTCTTGATTTTATCTACCACATGCTGTTCCTGCATCATACATCCGAAAAGAATAATCTTCATATCTGGATTACGATCTTTCAGACTGTGCAGATGGCCAAGTCTTCCATATACTTTAAGGTTCGCATTTTCACGGACAGTACAGGTATTGTAGATTACAACATCCGCCTCTTCATTATCCTGTCTGTGATAACCGATCTCATCCATGATTCCGGCTACTGCCTCTGACTGTTTTTCATTCATCTGACATCCGAATGTCGTCAGACAGTATGTCAGCGGACGTCCAATGGTGTTGGATTTCTGTGCGGTCAGTGCCTGTGCAAGTTCTATAAAAGAACGCTGACGCAGAGTTTCTTCCGCACTTGTATTCTGTCCTTTAGAGGATTCATTTATCATATTGTATAACTCCTTTGTTCTATAAACATATTAAAGATTACAATTTTCTTTTTAAAGCACTATTCTCTAATATACAGGAATTTTTTACCCAGCGCAAGTCTTATATGCTGTCAAGGAGATTTTCTTGACAAAATTATATTACTACTCCCTCCATTCACAGCAATTTGCCTTCCTTACAGCGAAAAAAGATATTCCAGCGGCAGTGTATGTATCTCTTTGTATTCTACTGCGTCTGAATTTTTCTCCTCTTCCCTGCTCCTGCTCGGAATTTCTATTCGAAAAGATGGCTGTTTACATATTTCTGCATAAAACTGTTCCGGTGAACCATAGCCACGTCTTCCCGCCGGTTCCACATCGTCCAGATGGTATTTCATTTTATCAGAATTCAGTCCCGCCTGTTTCTGCAGATGCCTTGCCAGACGATAGCTTTTCTGATTCGCAGCAAATGACTGTGACTGTCTGAAATAGACGATCCGCCGTTCAGAATATCCGAAAGACAAAAGACCACGTCCAGAATTTTCCTGCAAAACACGAACCAGTGCCTTCGTCTCATTTTCACTTGCCGGCTGACTGTGGATCTGCTTTCTTCTGTAATACTGGGTTGGAAAATTTTTTCGCAGATCAATCCCTCTGCTGTTACAGATAAATTCTTTGCAGGGAATCTCCTGCATACGAAGCATCTGACGATAAATAGGATTTCGAATCGCATAAAAATCTTTTTCATAAATCTCATATCCATCTGGATTAAGAAGCGGTATGAAACAGATTTTCCATCGATCAAGCAATTCTCTCAGATCATAAAGATCCTCCAGTTTCCATCTGCATTCCCACGCTCTGGCATATTCTTTCAACATCTGAAGAAGATATATCGGCATCCACCGGTCACGGCCGCTTAAGCCCGCAATACAATAAATCATCTCTGTCCCGTTCCCAAGCTGCACCATCGGTATCATCCTGTCATCATGACTTTTTCCGATAACCTGAAACTGTGCAATCTCAGCATAACGCCCCGCCGTTTCCCACATTTCATAATAAATATTCTCATATGTACAGAATGTCTTGTCCGTATTGATCATAAGCTTTCCCTCTGTATGTATGTTTCAAATACGTGTTTATAAGTTCCTGTACTATTATATGAAAAGAGACAGGCCAAAATGACCTGTCTCTTAAAATATGTATTATTTGTTTTCCAATAATCTTATGTATTTCTCCCTGTCTTCATTCGGAATCTTTAATACATCCATTGCCTTATCTGTAGCCAAATGCATTGTTTCCATCAAATTCTGAAGGGAACTCAAAAGTGCCTGTTGTATTCCTTGTTGTATTCCTTGTTGTATTCCAATCTGTCTTCCTTCCTGAATACCTTTTTGTAAACCTACACGAATAGCTTTTTCTTCTATTCCCTGACTCAAATTACACATATCAGCTACCTCCTCATCAAGTTCTTCTGTCATTTTAATTAAAAATTCATCTTCTAAAATGTGTTTTTTATCGTCTGATGTTCTTTCGGACGAAAGCAATACTTCTAATAATTTTAAAACTCCTGAAGAAGAATGTTCTGCATCTCCAATACAGATAATTACAGCAGTCATTAGATCATATGACGATTTTTTTTCCTGTATATCACCTACCAGATTTTCTTCTGTAATAGAATAACGATTAATCGTATTTTTTCGATATCCCGGTGGATTTATACATATAAAAACACTGTAAACTTTTTTTACTTCTTCATAATGAGAATTTGTAAATTCAGTATTATACTGTGCAGATATCATCCTGCAACAATAATACACGCTTCTCGTCACTAGCGGATATCCTGGATAAAAATCATTCTGTGCTTCTACATCAATAATCAATGTAATCATTTCACCCGATTTCGGCACAATTGCTCGAAAACGAATATCATAGGTTACGGTTCCTTCATTGATGCTTGTGTCTTCTGTGTTTTCTCCTTTTATCATAGGGACCACCGACATTTCATCGCGATGTAAAGCCGTTTTTGAAATTTCCGGATTTCCTTCTATGTAATTACCAGCAATTTCTTTAACACTGTAATCCCTGTACTCTGACAGACAGCTTTTCATAATCCAAGCAAGAATTTCTTTATTTGCAAGTAATTTCTTACATGCATTATCATAAGCTGCCTTTTCTCCTGCGGTAGAAAGCATTCTTGCCAAATCACTTTCTTTTTTCATTCACCACAGCCTTTCACTCAGTACTATTTGTTCCAGTTACAGTGTAGCACATTTTGAACTAAAGTGCTATTAAAAAAAAATAAATAATCTATAAATTTTTACTGTTGAGCATGAAAAGAGAC
>CAVBPN010000248.1:5203-11544 GCA_963597235.1 bacterium | reverse complement strand
CAGACATTGTTCCAATCGGAGATTCATCGGCTGTGGATACAGCTGATTTGGATTTGGAACTTGCATCTTTTTCGGATGCTGCCGCAGTTGCAGTAAGTTCTGCATCGGTCTCGTCACCGGAGCCTGAGCCACTGCCATCGCTGTCCGGTGTAGGTGTTCCGGAAAGTTCAGCAATATATGCATTCCACTCTTCATCACTGATCGTTGCAGCGGTAAACTTGGTTGTAATAGACTGAATCACATCTGTATCCTGCCATACTTTGCCATTGTATGTCTGTTTCTTGAAGAAAATATACATATTGTAAGTATCGCCATTCTGGATACCCTTACCGGAGCCGATTCTCCATGTTGTGTTCTGCTGTTTGGCTGTCGGATTCTTAGCAGTACTCCAATACATCGGAACCCATCTTACATCTCCCGAAACCGGGTCAGTGATATCCATTCCTGCACCTGTAACACTAAATTCATAAAATTTACCTGGAAAGAATTTCAGGGCATTTTCCAGACCCGTAACTGTACTCTGGCTTACTTTATTATTCTTCGCTGCACGGGTTGTCACATTCGCAGATGGACGGCTCTTCTTAAAACTACTGCCGTTCAGTTTAATGACGCTCATCTTTGCTGTGCCACCATTGTCCGGTTTTGCGCAGACAACCAACCATTTATCTTCTTCCGGAACATTCTTTACAGTTACAGAAAACTCTTTATTAGCGGCTACTGCATTGGTAGCCTTGCTTGAACTGTACATTGCCTGAATAACCTTAGTATCAGTATTGGCATCTACCAAAAAATAATACCATTTGCAGGCACCATCGACTGTCATCTTAAGACTTACTGTACTGTGGTCTTCCCATTTCAGGGAACCGCTTGTATAAGTCAGTTTCAGCGGGATCGGTGTCGGACTAGGTGTAGGTGTATCTGTTGACGGACTCGGGTTGGGATCAGCAGCCTTAACCAATTTTGCTGACAGATTGTTTGCTTCAAGTGTCAGAGTATATTCTGTTGTATTCTCATATTTGATCTGGCTCTTGGCTGCATCTGCTGTATCAAATGCTGCTTTGAAGTTGTCTGCTGTAAGAGCAGTACCCTCACTGTTTGTGCCTGCTGCAACGACTGGCAGTGCATCTGCTTCATTTGCATGTTTGAATGAAATATCTGAATTTGTAAGGACATCCGTTACTGTAATAACAGTTGACGTTCCATCAAGGCAGATATTGGACGTTGCATCACCTACTTTATTATTGTTAACAACAACCGTACCCTGTACATTGACGCTTGTATTACTGTAGATCGCGCCGCCTTTTGTACCGGTATTTCCTGTGATTGTACCACCCTTCAGAACAATGTTTCCACCATAGTTTGTGACAGCACCACCAGCGGCAGATGTATCGTTACCTGTAAGGGTTACTCCGGCATTAAGTCCAAACGCAGCACCTGCAGCAGTCTCTGTCGCTGTACCAAGGGCAACAATTGCTCCAGTAGCGTCCACTTCTTCTGATCCTGTCGAACCAGAAATTGTCAAAGATGCACCATCATTTACATCAAACTGTAACTCTGCATTAGCTCCCGTTACACTAAACATGTCTGTCAGGAATGATGTATCACTTCTCTTAATTGTTACATTACCACCTTTTGCCCGAATACAAACTTTCTTATTTGCCGGAACTGTTATAGTTTCACTGAGTGTAAGATCTTTGGATACTTCAATAACTGTGGCATCCTTCGCGGTTTCTGCATCATAATCCGGTGCTGCATCAATTGCATGCTGAATCGTATCAAAATACCTTACCTGATCTTCGGCACCTTCTTCAGTTGCTTTCAGAGTAATCGAAATTGCTGTTGGATCTTTTGACTCTCCAGTAGCAAGCTCTGTTTCTCCAGCCTCTGATACCTCAGTAGTCTCTGCTGCAGGTGTTTCTTCTGCAGCCGGTGTCTCTTCTGTCGTCTGAGTCTGTTCTGCCGGTGCCTCCGTAGCTGCTGGTGCCTCTGTTGCAGCCGGTGCTTCTGTAGCTTCTGCCGCCGGTGTCTCTTCTGTCTGAGTTCCCTCTGATGAAGTTTCTCCGTCTGCCTGTGCTTCTTCTGATGTTCCCGCTACAGCTGCCACATCTCCTTCAGCGGCAAATACAGCTGCCGGTGCACTGCTTGCAGCAAGTGCACCTGCTAAAATAATCGCATATAACTGTTTTCGTCTCAATTTGAATCCTCCCATGGTGAGTATGTAAATCTTACTCGGCATGTATTTAAAACTTTTTGCTTTATCTTATAAAGCAAAAAAGTTTACATGTCTAAACTGTTAATTATTATACACACGCATCTCTCAATTGTCAAATCACACATCGCGTGTTCTGTGTAAAGCTTATCGACAGATATCGACCTGCCGGTATCTGTTACTGACGGATCTGTCCGTTTCCATAAATGATATATTTAGTCGTTGTCAGTGCAAGCAGTCCCATCGGTCCTCTGGCGTGAAGCTTCTGGGTGCTGATTCCGATCTCTGCTCCATATCCAAACTCAAATCCATCTGTAAATCTGGTAGAAGCATTGACATATACCGCCGCTGCATCCACTTCATCAAGGAACTTCTGGGCATTGGCATAATTATTGGTGATGATTGCCTCAGAATGTCCCGTATTGTAGCGATTGATATGTGCAATAGCCTCGTCTACAGAATACACTACTTTGATTGACAATATGTAATCCAGATATTCCGTTCCCCAGTCTTCCTCAGTCGCAGCAACAGCACCTGGCATCAGTTCCATTGCCTCTTTATCTGCACGCATCTGCACGTGTTTTTCTTTCAGACGGTCTGCAAGAACCGGCAGCAGTGCATCTTTAACACTGGCATTGACCAGAAGAGATTCACATGCATTGCACACACCGACTCTCTGTGTCTTTGCATTCAGAATAATATCTACTGCCATATTCAGATCAGCACTCTCGTCTACATAAATGTGGCAGTTTCCTGTACCGGTCTCAATAACCGGAATCGTGCTCTGATTGACAACCGCTTTTATCAGCCCTTTACCACCTCGTGGAATCAGCACATCCACATAATCATTCATTTTCATAAACTCTGCAGCAGTCTCTCTGGAAGTATCTTCGATCAGCTGAATCGCATTCTCTGTCACCTCATTTGCTTTCAGAGTTTCACGGATACACTTTACAATAGCCTCGTTTGAATGGATCGCATCGCTGCCGCCCTTCAGGATCACAACATTTCCGGTTTTAAAGCAGAGTCCGAAGGCATCTGCCGTAACATTCGGCCGCGCTTCATAAATAATTCCGATCACACCGAGTGGAACTCGTTTCTGTCCGATCAGAAGACCATTCGGACGTTTCTTCATTCCAGTTACCTCACCGATCGGATCTTCCAGTGCCACAAGCTGTTCCAGTCCTTCTGCCATTCCCTGAATTCTTTCCGGTGTAAGAAGGAGTCTGTCCACCATCCCTTCCGGCATGTTATTCTTCTTCCCATTCTCCACGTCAATGGCATTGGCCTTTATCAGCTCATCCGCGCACTCCACCAGATGCTTTGCTACTGCGGAGAGCACCTGATTCTTTTTGTTTGTGGTTATGGTCCGCAGAGTATTTTCTGCTTCTTTTGCGTTCTGTCCAAGCTGTAACAGCATTTCATTCATAACATAACCTCCTCGGGGCATTTATCGCCCAATTTTATAATCAATTTATTTCAAAGTATAAATTTCCTTTTCTGTAACAATGATCTCCGGCGAGATATCTGTCGGTTCCACTGGAACCACCGGCATCATCTGAAACTCAAAAGCAACCGCAACTCTTCTGACATGCGGATGTTTTTCCAGAAAACGATCATAAAAGCCGCCGCCATAACCAACTCTGTGGTTTTCTCTGTCAAAAGCAACTCCAGGCATGATCATCAGTGCATCTTTCCACTGTACGATCTCACCTCTCGCCGGCTCCAGAATCCCAAAATAACCTTCTTCCAGCTGTGAAAAATCCGTCAGTTTATAAAAGATCATATCCTGACCTGCCACTTTCGGAACCGCAACTTCCTTACCGTCTTTCCATGCAGCTTCAATCATATATCCTGTCATGACCTCATGGTTATAATCTGCATAGGCAAGGATTCTGGAGCAGTCTTTATATTCCTGAAGTTCTGTAAATGTATCTGTGATTTTCCTGCTCCATTCATCAATCTGTTCATCTGTATGTGCCTTCCGTGCTGCAAAAACCTGTTTTCTAATTGCCTTTTTTTCTTCCATATTTTTCACCCAGGTTCACAACAGAACCATCTTTTTCTTTCACATCAATGTTATTCAGCTGTGCCTTCAGATTCTTGCGGACAGCCGCCAGATATTCCTGACGAAGTTCTGCCTGCTCCTTCTTTTCTTCTTCTGTAAGACCAACACTCTTCGCTTTATGTGCCAGTGCGTTAATGCGGTCTATCTTCACATTATCCATCATAATAATTTCCTCCTGAAAAATTCTGCTACATAAACCTCTTCTAAAAAATCACCGATACGATCAAAGAAGTTTCTCTATATAATCGATCAGGAAAAATTCTTCTTTTTTATTTCCTGCAAACAGCGTGCCGTACTTTCTGCCTTCCATGATCTTATGGATCACATGAAAATCCCTGCCATTTGCGATCACCATATCTGCACCGGCAGCTGTTGCAATCTCGGCAGCAGTCAGCTTCGTAGCCATCCCCCCGGTTCCAACTTTACTCTTCGGTCCTTTACCCATACTCAGAAGTTTCTCATCCAAAACTTCGACAGTATCAATAAATTCCGCATTCGGATTGGTATTCGGATCATCGGTAAAAAGTCCGTCAATATCAGAAAGCAGAATCAGAAGATCCGCCCCGATCAGTCCGGCAATAACTGCTGACAGCGTATCATTATCACCAAAAGATTCCAGCATCTCCAGCTCGTAACTTGAAATGGAGTCATTTTCATTGACAACCGGAATCGCTCCAAGCTCCAGCAGTTCTTCGAATGTATTCCGTGCATTTCTCCGGTTCAGATTATTAACCATTGTATTCTTGGTCATCAGAATCTGTGCTGCCATCTGATTGTATTCTGAAAAAAGCTTCTGATAGATCATCATCAGACGAGCCTGTCCGACTGCAGAGCATGCCTGCTTCTTCTTAAGCTCTGTCGGTTTCTCATGCATTCCAAATGCAGATGCTCCAACTGCCACTGCACCTGAAGTAACCAGGACAACATCTTTGCCCTGGTTATGCAGATCACTCAGTTCTCTTACAAGAACTTCCAGCTTACGAAGATCCAGTTTATTAGTTTCCTTATGGATCAGAGAGGAAGAACCAACTTTGATCACAACACGTTTTTTGTCTTTCAGTAACTCACGATAATTCATGGTATTTATTCTCCAGTTATTTATTTTCTATCTGGTGATTCCCAGATCCTCCAGTGCCTTTGCCTGTTTTGCTTCCATAACTGCTGCTTCATCCGGTTCCATATGGTCATAACCGAGCAGATGAAGCATGCTGTGTGCGAAAAGGAAGCTGAATTCTCTCTCTGTGCTGTGTCCGTATTCTTCTGCCTGTGCATATACCTTGTCAACAGAAATCATGACATCACCCAAAATCAGTTCATCCGTATCCAGGTCAAAATAGCTGTCATCTCCTTCGATCACAAAATAATCTGCCGGTGTCTCAAACGGGATCATCGGGAATGAGAGCACATCTGTCGGGGCTCCGATCGAACGGAATTCCGTATTTACTCTCTTTATCTCTTCATTATCCGTGATAACAAGATTTACGCATACATCATAAGGACAGTTCTCTGTTTCAAGGATGTGTGCAGCTACTTTTGATGCCAGTTTCTCGTAATCAATATCCAGTTTACGTTCTGCTTCATAATCAATCTGTATGGTCATTCTTTTTCCTCCGAACTGTCTTTGTACCACCGGTGCTTCTGGACGGTTTCTGTTTCTTTTCGTAATCATCGTATGCCTGTACGATCTGCTGTACCAGCGGATGACGCACAACGTCTTTACTGGTAAGCTGGCAGAATCCGATATCATCGATCTTCTTAAGGACTTTTGCCGCCACATCCAGCCCGGATACCGCATCTCGCGGAAGGTCTTTCTGAGAGGCATCACCGGTAACAACAACTTTTGAGCCAAATCCGATACGGGTCAGGAACATCTTCATCTGGGCCGGTGTTGTATTCTGCGCCTCATCCAGAATGATAAATGCATTATCCAGGGTACGTCCTCTCATATAGGCAAGCGGTGCAACCTCGATCAGCCCACGTTCCATATTTTTTGCAAAGCTGTCCGCTCCCATGATCTGATACAATGCATCATACAGCGGCCGCAGGTACGGGTCCACCTTACTC
>CAVBPN010000248.1:1453-5193 GCA_963597235.1 bacterium | reverse complement strand
GAATGATACGGCTGACCTCCTCATTTCGAAATGCAGTGACTGCCATCGCCATTGCCAGATAAGTTTTACCGGTTCCGGCAGGTCCAATCCCGAATACGATCATTTTCTTTCGGATCTGCTCTACATATTCCTGCTGTCCCAGTGTCTTAGGCTTAATTGGTCTGCCCTGTATGGTATTGCAGATAAAATCTTTATCTATTTCTGCAAGTACCTGATTACGTTCTTCCATGGCAAAAGACAGGGCATAACTGACGTTCTGCCGTGTAATGGTATTTCCTCTTCCTGCAAGCGTTACCAGTTCTTCTATCAGTTTCTTTGCCTGAGTCGCACTCTGTTCTGTACCCAGAATCTTTAACATGCCATCTCTGGATATCAGTGTCACATTCAATGTACGTTCAATCAGTTTCAGATGTTCGTCAAACTGCCCGAACACATTTCCCTCCAGATCTGCAGGCACCTGCGTATATAGCTCAATAATGCTGTTAGCCATCCTCTGTTGTCCTTTCTGCAGGCTGCTCCGGTATTTCTACAGGAGTCTCCTCTCCGATTTTTTCTATAATTTCCAGAAAACCTTTGCTTATACAGGTCTTGTGGTCAATTTCTATTTTAACATTATTTGCAGATATTTGAACCCCTTTTTGTATTAATTTTTCTTCATACAGCTGTAAAGTGTGCCATGCAAGATTCTTTACCTCTTCCTCAGTGTATTCTTTTTTTACTGTTTTATATTGTTTTCGGATGATATGTCCAATAGAAACAGGTAACTGAAAGCTTTCTGTCAGATACAGTCTCTGGTCTTCCACTGTCTTCGACCAGTTATCTCTGGTCCGGTCGCCGATTCCAAGATAACCCCCGCCCAGTCTCAGATAAATGCCTCTTTTTTCTTCGCCCGTCTGCTCATCCGTCTCGTAGATCATTGGAATCTCATAATAATAAGCCTTCTGTCTTTTTATGTAAATATCTGCGTCTGCATGAACTGCCTCGTACTTTACCACTTCCTGGCTGTCATTTTTTAATTCAAGGATTCCGGATACCAGGATTTCCCCCTTCTGGCACACATCACCGACTCTTTTTACCGGTATTCCCGCACGTGTGATCATCTTTACGATCTCACCGTCACGCTCTGCCGTGATGTTACAGGCTGCTGTATTTTTCTCCTCCTCGGCATTCTGTACAAAGACTCCCTCTTTGATCGTAAGTAAAAGTCTCGTTCCCTCCAGTTTTGCTGATACCCATGTTATATCCGGGTAATTCTCACGAATCTCAGCTGCAATCTCGCTGCAGCTGATCCTGTTCCTCGGCATTCCATGTACGATTCCCTGCCGCTCCAGAAATCCCATGATCTCAGGCGTGCTGTTTCTAACGTTTCCCTCCACATCAATTTCCCACAGCCGTCCTGTAAAAAATCCCATCAGAACGATACACAGAATAATACCAGGAAAAAAAGCCTTTCTCTTTTTACTCTGATAAAAAAAGAAGGGCAGTCCACGCTTTTCCAATATATGAATCTTCACTTTTGTTTTTCTGTGTATCGGAGAAAGTCTGAAAAAATCCCGGATCTGCAGACAGCCTGTCAGGCTTTGATCCGATTCTCTTTTAAGATCACAGATCCTGATTTCCCGTGCCCTGCAGAGATTCAGGAAACGTTCCGTCTGTTCTCCCTGAATCCGCACTTTTATATAGCCTTTTCGAAGTCCGGCATGCCTTTTCATAAACTCCTCCTAACGTTCCAGTATAATCTCTGTGATCACGCCCTCTATATACATTTCTTCCGGGGTATAGACAGGAATCCGCAGTCTTTTTCCCCTGATCTGGAGTCTTCCCCGGAATGTCAGCAGAATAAGTTCCTCCTCTTCATAACGCAGAACACTCCGATAATTACATACAATTACCTGGTGTCTCCCTGTAACCGTTATCACGGTTTCCCTCAGTGCCAGATCTCTCGGTATTTCCAGAGAGGTGATCATATCTTCTTTCCATTGTCCTATCTTTTTCATGACAAAAACCTCCCCGGCGCTTATTATAAATGTACGTCGGAGAGGTTCCTTTTATTCTTTAATATTTTATTTAAAAAGTACCATGGAAAACCAGAGTATCGTATTTCCGCCCAGATTATATTCCATCTGCTGTTTCTCTACGATCTCACTTACCACTACACCATGGCTCTCCAGACAGGGATGCATTCTGTCCGGATGTCTGCAGGGTTTCCCGTGCGGATAGGCACAGTCCTCACAGATATCGCAGGATTCTGTTGAGAGCGTAAATGTCTCAAAACCCTGCTCTTTCAGAAAAGCAGCAACTTCTGTTGTCAGCTCCTCATGCGCATCTCTTGTCGTCAGCATTTCTTCCATGTTCATAATGTCAGAAACTTCTGCTACACTGGAAAAAAACACTGCCTTTCCATAACCTCGTATCCTGTCCTCGCATTCTTTCAGAGTACCCACTGCCGGCGGACAGGCCCAGGTCGATCCATATCGTTCACATTCCTGCTTACAGACGATCCGCACCCTGTCTTCCACTGACAGATCACCTGTGTTCAGAATACGATATTCAAAGATCGGATACTGTGCAATAAAATCTTCAAATTTATCTATATTCAATTCAGCCGCCATCGGGGTTTCCTCCACCTTTTAATTAATCCAGAATGATCAGTGCCATAAATACCAGATCTTCATCTCCACTGTTTGTAAGTCCATGGCCCTGGCCGTCCGGTGTAAATGTCACATCGCCTGCCTGTACCATACGGAGAGTTCCGTTATCACTGTAGATACCTTTTCCTGAAAGGATATAATATGTTTCACTCTCGTTATGATGCTCATGATATCCCAGAGAACATCCCGGTTCCAGAGTTACCTCGGAATATAATCTGCATTTTCCGTTTAACTGTTTCTCATCGAGGAGACGCTTGATCAGTGCATGTCCCTGTCCACCTGCCATATTTTCTACTCTTTCTGTTGTTACCATTTTGCATATCCTCCTTTTGTAGGAATCGTTTATTACAAACCGGAAACTTCCGGATTGTTTCAAAATATCCGTCACACTTATTTGTGGTAAGGTTCATGGTTCATGATCCTGTAGCCACGATAGATCTGTTCCAGAAGAATCATCTGCATCAGCTGATGCGGAAACGTCATTCTGGAAAAACTAAGTTTATAATCTGCTCTTTTCAGGACTTCGCTGCCAAGTCCCAGTGATCCTCCGATCACAAACGCAATTGAACTCTTACCTTCTACGCCCAGACGCTCAATCTTTTCAGATAATTCTACGGAATCCAGCATCTTTCCATCAATTGCAAGTGCAATCACATAGTCCTGTTCCCGTATATGTTTCATCAGGCGTTCTGCTTCTGTATTTTTAATCTGTTCGTTTAAGGCATCAGAAGCCTTGTCCGGTGTTTTTTCATCCGGCACCTGACAGAAAGTCAGCTTACAGTAACGGCTCAGACGTTTCGCATACTCAGCAATCCCGTCATTCAGATACTTCTCTTTGATTTTTCCTACAGTTACGATTTTAATTTCCATATTGTCCATTTTCCATCCACTTATGAGCAAGCTCATGTGGATTTAGATTTTTTAACCCTGGTATTATAGATATTCCTCTATATAATTTTCAAACTCTTCTGCTGACATCAGAACCTTACGCGGTTTCGTTCCTTCTTCCGGTCCGACAACACCCGCATCACAAAGCTGATCCATAATTCTCGCAGCCCTGTTAAATCCGATCTTGAACATTCTCTGAAG
>CAVBPN010000248.1:0-1443 GCA_963597235.1 bacterium | reverse complement strand
AAGCATACCAATCGATGCCTTTTCTTTTTCTATAATGAATTTACCTGCATCTGCAAAATATGCATCACGGTCATCGCCCGAAGAAGTTCCTGCTCCACCTGAAAGACTGGCTGTATTTACCTGCTGTTCAATCTGCGAATTATACTGCATTCCCGGATTCTTCTCCGCAAGGAAATCAACAATGCTGCTGACTTCTTCATCTGAGACAAAAGCTCCCTGCATTCTCGCCGGCTTCTGATATCCCTGCGGATAAAACAGCATATCACCTTTTCCGAGCAGTTTCTCCGCTCCGTTCATATCCAGAATCGTCCTGGAATCCACACCGGAAGATACAGAGAATGCAATTCGTGACGGCATATTTGCCTTGATCAGACCGGTAATGACATTAACGGACGGACGCTGTGTTGCGATGATCAGATGGATACCTGCTGCACGTGCAAGCTGAGCCAGACGGCAGATTGCATCTTCCACTTCACCAGGAGCGACCATCATAAGGTCAGCAAGCTCGTCTACAATAATTATGATCTGCGGCATCTTTTCCGGGCGCTGTCCGCCTTCCGGAATACGCATTCCTTCAACTTTACGGTTATATTCCTGCAAGTTACGCACACTGTACTCTGCAAAGATATTATAACGGCTCATCATCTCTGATACCGCCCAGTTCAATGCACCGGCAGCCTTCTTCGGATCTGTGACAACCGGTATGAAAAGATGCGGAATACCATTATAAACACTGAGTTCTACCACCTTCGGGTCGATCATGATCAGTTTTACGTCATCCGGTGATGCTTTATAAAGAATACTTACGATCAGTGTATTGATACAGACAGATTTACCGGAACCGGTAGCTCCGGCGATCAAAAGATGCGGCATCTTCGCAATATCTGTAACGACCGGCTTTCCTGCAATATCTTTACCAACTGCAAACGAAAGTTTTGACTTCGCACTCTGAAATTCCTGTGACTGCAGGATTTCTCTTAACATAACCGCATGATTTTCTTTATTCGGAACTTCAATTCCGACTGCCGCCTTACCCGGAATCGGAGCTTCAATACGGATATCCGGTGTCGCAAGGTTCAGTTTAATATCATCTGCCAGATTCACGATCTTACTTACCTTAACGCCCATTTCCGGCTGTAATTCATATCGGGTGACCGTCGGTCCGCAGCTTACATTCGTCACTGTAACATTTACACCAAAATTATGAAGTGTATCCTGCAGTTTCTTCGCTGTTTTACGAAGATGCTCGTCAGAATCCCCCTGTGATTTACCGTCTCCACGTTTCAGAAGTTTCAGTGGCGGATAATGATACTCTTTTTTCACGACTTCATTCTGCTGTGTGATTTCTTTCTGGATATTCTGAATTCCATTTTCAATTTCCTGCGAAGAAGATTTTGGATTCCTGACCTGCTGAGAAGATCTAGTCTCCGGCTGTGGTACCGG